>NZ_QTXV01000042.1:0-30063 GCF_003461825.1 Prevotella sp. AM42-24
ATAAAATAAGTTAAACTAAAATGCTGCGGAATTTAGGATATAGAAATATGATATCAATATTAGTTTCTAAGATTATATCAACGGAATCCTTTTCCGTTAATCAGATATTCGAGAATAAGGGAAAGGCATATACCTATCTCAACCCAGTGTCTTATTTGACTGCTCTCGACAATAAGGAGCTATTCTCGCAGCTGGATGGTATCTTTGCGGATGGTGAGTTGTTGGTGAAAGCCATCAAGATAGTGTATGGCAAACAAGTGACTCGCCGAAGCTTCGACATGACTTCGATGGCACCGGAGTTGTTCTCTTATGCAGAGGAGCATGGAAAGACCATCTATATCGTGGCTTCCAAGCAAGAGCAAGTAGAGAAGGCGGTAGAGATATTTCGTGAGCGGTATCCTAAGGTTAAGTTTGCGGGGTATCGGAATGGGTACTTTGCTAATGAGGATGAGATGGAACAAGAGGCAAAGCATATTACGGAGTTAAATCCAGATTTCTTGATAGTTGGAATGGGAGCCTTGATGCAAGAGAAGTTCCTGTTAAAGGTAAAGAATGCCGGTTATCAGGGTGTCGGGTTTACCTGTGGTGGATTTATCCATCAGACTTTTAAGAATGAGATAGATTATTATCCGGCATGGGTGGATAAAATGAATCTTCGCTTTTTTTATCGAATGTGGAAGGAACCACATACCCGCAAGCGTTATATGATGGCAGGCTTGCTGTTTCCTGCAAGATTTATCGTAGAAAAAATCTTCGGATAATCTTGTAAAGCCAGGGAATGGGAGTGAAGACTACCAATTCAGATTTTGGTTCGCAGGATGGAAGAAGATACATGGAATAAAATAACAGATATATGGGTAATCGGTTCCCGCTCTCCTTTTTAGAGATGCTGCGAGGCTATTTCTTAGAGAGCTTTAGCGATCGTGAGTTTATAGAGAAGGTGGAGCCATTGGTTGGCTACAAGGTAGAGTTTTATCAGGACAATGAGAGCATGAGTTCTTATGGTGTAATGCGTGGCTTGCATTTCCAAAGACCTCCGTTTACCCAGAGTAAGTTGGTGAGATGCGTGAAGGGTAGAGTGATTATCATCACGTCCTTCTTTGTTGATAAAGCGAGCTGCACTCGGCAATTTGAAAGCGAGTTTTCATTGCACTCACTGGCATCGCTTTTTCCCATTAAAGAAGGCTTTTTCGAAAACCTACCCGTCCTTCCTTACCCTTAAGGAAGGCTCCACCTTTCTCACCAAGCCTCTCTTTCCTCAGGAACGAGAGGATGTAACCGCCCTCTGGTGCTCAGAACCGCTACGCTCTAAGGTTGGCGGGGCATCAAAGCCCTCGCCATGGTTGTGCGGGATGGGACCGCATGGGAAAAGGTGGGGGATAGGCTGGGTATTGCCTTGCAGTAAGGCATGTTGGCAACGGATGGTGATAGAACTGGGATTGTCAAGTGGTTACCTTATGGCTGGCTTGCTTTTCCCAGCCAAGTTTATCGCAGAAAGAATCTTCGGATAGTCTTGTAAGCCCAGTGAATGGGCGTAAAGGTAATGAGATTTTTTCAAAGTGCCAAAGAATATAATAAGGGATTTGTATGGAAAAGAATAATCAGGCAGTAAGTATTCGCTGAAAGCCGTATTGTGTGCCTGACCAAAAACAAATACGGCAGCCAAGTCCCCCTAGATGTCTGGCACATAGTGGAAGTGCATGACCCGGTGTCATCTTCAAGGCAAAGGATGGAAAATAAGGGAAAAAGAACAGGGCATTTTGCAAAAACGAAATGCCCTGTTGCTAAAATTACTTTTCTTTTCTTACACCTTTGAATGGTGTGCCGTCTTGCTTGACATCTATAAAACGTCCTGTAATGGTGTCACGTTTGACATATTGCTGCGTTTTGGAATTATAGGTCTGACTACGTTGTCTTACCATTCCATTACGATGTCCATCTCCACTAGGTGGATTTGTTGCCATAATAAACACCTCCTCTCTGTGCTAGGATTTAGACACTATTGTCTCAACACATGATATGTTGTAGCAAAAGCTGTGCCATTACAAAAAATAATAAGTTAGTGCCATATTGGCATAACAAGTTGGGCTTAAGGCTTGCGCTATTGTTGTATACTATAAAGTAATGAGGGAGTAAGGTCTTATGATGGTTTATTGTTGTGGTTTTATGGAAAAGGCGACAAATAGTGTTAAATGTTTCCTTTTTCTTGCATACTTCAATAAAAAATAGTTAATTTGCGCATTAATAACAAATTAAAGGGGGTTGAGTATGAAAAGAAATGAACTTTTGAGTAAAATTTCAGATATGCTGTTGCTTATTGGTCGCAGTATAGAACAACTTGGTTCTATGAATTTGAATAATGATGCAGTTTTAGCAGAAAATACTTTCAAGGATTTATTGAATGTAATATATAAGGCTAGTTTCGTTAATGCAAATAGTATCAAGCATAATATGCCTGGTATCGACTTGATAGATTTGGATAGGAAAATTTTAGTTCAAATTTCAAAAGAATGTACTAGGAGTAAAATCCAAGAATCTTTGGATAAAATTCCTAAAGATTATATTGATGGTTACAGTTTTTGGTTTCTGTCAATTTCAAAGCCGGCAAAGAGATTGCGAGGTCTTAAGTATAATGCGCCAGTCGGGATAAAATTTGCTGTTGACACTGATGCTGTAAAAGATTCTGAATCACTCTTGTCTGATATGCAAGGTTTAGGTGTAGAAGAACTTGAGAATATTTTGAAAATATTAAATAGTGAATTTTCTCTGCTGTCTCTTGAAGAGCGAAAAACTTCGGGCTTAGCTATAGTCATAAAGTATTTGTCGCAAGAACCATATTCATATGATGATGAAATCAATAGTATCCCTTTCGAGATTGATCAGAAAATAAAACTGAATAATTTAAAGGAATTATATGATGATTTCTTGAATTTTGTGTCAAACAGAGATATTGTACAAAAAGTTTATGATACATATGATCTTGAGTGGAAAAATAAAAGTCTCGCTGTATTGCATGCTATAAGGAAGGTATATTTGGAATTAAGTGAGAAAGAATCAGGTCTACCTCTCTTTCGTTCGATTTCTCGGCAATTGTATAAAAAAGTTGCTGATTGTCCAGAATTGAAGACGTTCCACAGAGAAGAGATTGAATTATATATTGATATTATCATGTATGATGCTTTTATTAAATGTAAAATATTTAAACGACCTGAGCTATGTTGATACCAGATAATGTTAGGCCAGAGAATAGTATCTATTTCAATGGGGCTATAATACTCAAAATTCTAATAGAAAAAAGAAAAAGAATGTTGATTGAGCTCTATTGTGATGTGATGCTTTCTCATAAAATGAGTTACAATGTGTTCATTTTAAGTTTAGACTGGTTGTTCTTGATAGGAGCTATAACATATAAAAATGAGGAGATATCAATATGTTCATAAAATCATTACAGATATGTACAGATGAATGTACGATTAGGGATATACAATTTCATAAAGGACTAAATTTGATAGTTGACGAAACAAATACAGAAAGTACCAAGACCGGAAATGGTGTTGGTAAGACAACTGTGCTTCGTCTTATCGATTTTTGTCTTGGAGGGAAGGGAGTGGAGATTTATTCTGATCCGGCTAACCACAAAGATATAATAAAGAATGTAAGAGATTTTTTGCAAGAGAAAAAAGTTGTGATTAAGCTCTTGTTATTTACTAATGATGGACAGGAAATTGTCATTAAGAGAAATTTTCTGAAACGTCAAAATGCATTGCGTGAAATTAATGGTGAAAATTATAAAACCGATGCGTTGTTTGTCGAAGCCTTAGAAAAATATACTCTTGGCTTGAATATAGTGAAGCCTTCGTATAGACAAATCATATCCCACAATTTTAGATATACCAATCAAAATGTTTCTAATGTCCTTAAGACTCTTACAATGGGTAAGGATATAGAGTATGAGTCACTATATTTGTTTCTTTTTGGCTGTTACAATGATAATGGAGCGGAAAGAAAAAAAATTAAAGAAGAAATAGGGGCAGAGGAAAAATTTAAAAAACGCTTGGAAGCTGATGGGGCAGATCAAAATGCATACAAAGCAATTTTAGGTGTAGTAAACAATGATATCAATTTGTTAGAAGCGAAGAAGGAAAATTTGAATATAAATCAAAATCTTGCAAGAGATTTAGATTTACTAAATGAGATTAAGTATGAAGTTAATAAGTTGACTTCAGAAATCTCTTTGCTGAAATTGCGTGAAAATATTCTTCTTCAAACTCTGGAGGAATTAGAAGGTGAGTATTCTAATATAGATATTAAAGAGTTAGAAAGTTTATACAAGCAAGCAAAAGCTTTGGTGCCAGATTTGCACAAAACTTTTGAGGAACTTGTTGGTTATCATAATCAGATGGTTGCAAATAAAGGTAAGTTTGCTAACAGTGCTTTGAAACAGTTGCGAGAAAACTTAGCAAAGAAAGGTTCGCAACTTTCAATTTTGTTGTCCAAAGAGCAACAACTGTCTGAGGTTGTAACGCAATCTGATACTTATGATGACTTGGAGTATTTAATTAATGAGATTAATCAAAAATACCAAAGAAAGGGAGAATTAGAAAGTAAAATAGAGCAAATAGAAGCTATAGTCAAGAAAATAGCAAGATTGAAGCTTAAGGAGAAGGAAATAAGTAATGACATGTACACCGATGAATTCCGTAAAAAATTACAGGATAAGTTGGATGTCTTCAATCAATATTTCTCTCAAGTTTCCAGAAAACTTTATAATGAGGAGTATTTAGTAAAATTTGATTTTGATGAGAAGAGAAAAATATATACCTTTTCTTCCTTGAATGCTAATCTAAGTTCTGGCAAGAAAATGGGAGAAATATCTTGTTTTGACATTGCGTATACAAAATTTGCTGATTCCCAAGAAATTCCTTGTTTGCATTTCTTGCTGAATGATAAAAAGGAATTGATGAGCGATAATCAATTGGTAGATATTGCGGAAGAGGTTGAGAAATGTGGCATTCAGTTTGTCGCATCTATTTTGCGTGATAAGCTACCTGCTCAATTAAATGATGAGAAGTATTTTGTTTTAAAGTTGTCACAACAAGAAAAATTGTTTAAAATAGAGGAAAATATATGAAACTGCTTTGAGCCTGCTTATACTACCTTGCACATTGTGGAGGCTATGAAGAAGGTGACAGACTTGGCGCAGATGGTGCCAGACATTCCTAATTGGGTGATCATGTCGATGGCAAGAATGGCTCAGTTGCTTGGTTCGCCAATGGGTATCTGTCCTGCGAGAGTGAAGAAACTTCAGATTTCTACTAATATCTGTGGTGAGAAGTTGAAGAACTGCGGTTATCAGTTTAAGTGGAGTTTCGAGGAAGCGCTGGCTGACTGGTTCGAGGATAATGACAGACAGGGTTTAAAATAATAATCAATAAATATGAAGGGAATCGTATTAGCAGGTGGTAGCGGTACTCGTTTGTATCCTATTACAAAGGGTATCAGCAAGCAGCTGATTCCTATCTTTGATAAACCGATGATATATTATCAATAACAAAGCTACTGTATTTGGCTATCGTGTAAGTGATCCTGAGCGATATGGCGTGGCAGAGTTTGATGAGCAAGGCAATTGCCTGAGTATCGAAGAGAAGCCTCAGCATCCAAAGAGCAACTATGCTGTAGTTGGCTTATACTTCTATCCTAATAAGGTAGTAGAAGTAGCCAAGCATACCCATGATTCCCTTTCTGAGGCATCTACCTTTATCGAAGTCTTGGAGAAGCGCCAAGGCTTGAAGGTAGCTTGTCTGGAAGGTATCTGCTTTCGATATTGGATGAAGGTCATCAAACATTAAAGGAGAATGATGTGAAAGCCATCGTGAATTGTGCAGCATGGACCAATGTGGATGCCTGCGAGACAGATGAGAAACTGGCTGCATTGGCAGAAAAGCTCAATGCGGAGGCTCCTGAGAATCTGGCTAAGGCGATGAAGGAGGTGGACCTACATACGCACTTGATTTGGCTAATGCCATTATCACCATATTGGATAAGGTAGAGGCTGCCCAGGGCAAAGATGAATATGTTGGAGTATATCATTTCTCAAACGAGGGTGTCTGCTCCTGGTATGATTTCACCCAGATGATTGCAAGAATCGCCGGTCATACGGAATGTGATATCCAACCATGTTATAGCTCGGAGTATCCTTCTCCTGTAACTCGTCCTGCTTATTCAGTATTGGACAAGCGAACCATCAAGGAGACCTTTGGTGATAAGGTTCCTTATTGGGTGGATTCTCTGGAGAAGTGTATTGCTAATCTTAAGCAGGATTGTTAGAAGTCTGCTCAAAAATACTAATCATAAAGTTTAAAGTTCAATTTTCAAAGTTCAAAGTTAATGAAGAATATCATTATCACGGGCGGTGCTGGTTTCATCGGATCACACGTAGTAAGGCTTTTCGTGAACAAATATCCTGAGTATCACATCATCAACCTCGACAAGTTAACATACGCAGGCAACCTGGCTAACCTCAAGGACATCGAGGATAAGCCTAACTATACTTTCGTAAAGGGTGATATCTGTGATTTCGACCTGATGTTGAAGCTGATGCAGGACTACAAGGTGGATGGCATCATCCATCTCGCTGCCGAGAGCCACGTAGATAGAAGTATCAAGGATCCATTCACTTTCGCTCATACCAACGTGATGGGTACCCTGTCTCTGCTCCAGGCGGCAAAGATTTACTGGGAGAGTCTTCCTGAGGGATACGAGGGTAAGCGTTTCTACCACATCTCTACCGATGAGGTGTATGGTGCATTGCAGATGACTCACCCTGATGGCATTCCTGCTCCTTTCACCACCAAGGCATCCAGCGGTAAGAATCACGAGGCTTACGGCGAGGAGTTCTTCGTAGAGACTACCAAGTACAATCCTCATTCTCCATACTCAGCATCCAAGGCAAGCTCAGACCACTTCGTTCGTGCTTTCCACGATACATACGGTATGCCAACTATCGTGACCAACTGCTCTAACAACTATGGTCCATACCAGTTCCCTGAGAAGTTGATTCCGTTGTTCATCAACAACATCCGTCATCGCAAGCCATTGCCAGTATATGGTAAGGGTGAGAACGTGCGTGACTGGTTGTATGTTGTAGATCATGCCCGTGCCATCGATATGATTTTCCACAAGGGAAAGGTGGCTGAGACTTACAATATCGGCGGTTTCAACGAGTGGAAGAACATCGATATCATCAAAGTGGTCATCAAGACCGTTGACCGTCTGCTCGGCAGAAAGGAAGGCGAGGATATGGACCTCATCACTTATGTAACAGACAGAAAGGGTCATGATATGCGTTATGCCATCGACTCTCGCAAGCTCCAGAAGGAACTCGGTTGGGAGCCATCTCTCCAGTTTGAGGAGGGTATCGAGAAGACCGTGAAATGGTATCTCGAGAACCAGGACTGGATGGATCATGTTACTTCTGGGGAGTATCAGAAGTATTATGAGAATATGTATTGTAAATAGCCCCACCTGTCCCTCCCCTGCGGGAGGGGACCGCCGGGGTGTTAGTGGGGATACGAGTTCTGTTTCCTGTTCTTCTGCTTCTGGTTCTTCTGCCTCTACAGCTTTAGATTTGGTGCAGAGAGGATTGAAGTATTTGGGATTGTGGAAGTTTGCAAGGGCAGTGATGTATGTGCTGCATGAGGCTTTGGGATTATCAGAGGAGAAGATGATAGCTCCGATGGATGAAAAGCGAGGATAGTTGTTGCTGGCAGAGATACTGAATGGTGGCAACTTCGGACAGCATTTCGTTAGATTCTATCCTGCTGAGGCTTTGAGTGAGCCAATCTACAGAACATGGCATTTCTATTGGAGGATGAAGAATAAAAGGAGTTAAATTTGAAGAGTAAACATCATGCAAATCATAGAGAACTTTTCTTGTCACAATCATTATGACTGCTTACTTGCCTTATGCAAGCAAGCTGATGAATTATTGATAGCAAGTCCTTTCTGCTTCCCAAACTTTGAAACGTTTGTTTCCAACGTATCAAAGAAGGGCTCTACCAGAAAAATCACGTTCATCACTACGATGAAAAACGATGAGGCAGTTGAAAAGATAGATTCATTATTGTCGTTTCGCAAAGCGACGAAAGAGCATGGTATTAATTGGCAGATACGCATTGACAATATGCTGCATGGCAAAGTGTATATATTCAAGAATAATGAAGTTCCATTTGCGGCCATCATAACGTCTGCCAATCTTACACAACATGGATTAAAGCAAAATCATGAATGGGGATGTCTGGTTGAAGATGCCAAAGCCATTGGCTGTATGGAAAAGCAGTTGCTTGTCGATGCAAATATTGAACTGACGAGTGATAAGTTGGAGCTGATAAAGAAAAGAGCGGACAAGACTCGTGAAGAAGGTTGGAAGAAAGTGAAACAGCAAGAGATACAGATAGATGACATACTCAGCCTACCTCAAATACCAAACGGAACAAGATTCTTCATCAAGCCTATTGGTTCTAACAATCACAAAATTTTTGATGGCGACTACTCTGAAAAGTTTCAAAAACAACATTTTGCGAATAGATTGCCAAAAGCTGTGCGTGTTGGAGATATACTCATTACCTACGCTGTTGGTGCAAGAAAAATCATCTCGGTTTTCAAAGTAATGAGTTCTCCCAAACATACCAATATACCAAATGACCGTTGGCCTTGGTTTGTGGAGGTGAATAACCTGACGACAAATTTAGGAAAGACTTGGACAAAGAAGAACCTGAAGGTTATGGACATAGCTAGAGAGTATGCCGAGAGATACAAACTACCTGTCACTCAACGTGGTGGGTATAACTTGAACGGACTGATGCTTGGTAATGACAAAATACAACTAACCGATGAGTTCGGCAGGTACTTGTTCGTCCTTGCAATGAAAACAAACAAAGAATAGCAATATATGGCGAACGGTTCCCTCTCCCATTTTTTTGAGAAAGATATGAACAATATTGTTTTGAGCCGTATCTCTTCTATAATGATTTGGTCTTTGGGATACCAGAGGACAAATCTTATCAAGGTAATGCTATCATCGACAAAATCTTAGAAAATACTAATAGTGATGATGTAAAGACATGCATATCCATCATAAAATGTGAAATTCCTTTGGATATGTGGCGCAGATATATCATCGGTAATAGCTTGTTCCTTTGGAATATGACGAAGGAATAGGGTGGAGAAGCAACATCAGATATTCTTTGATTTCCCCCCTCACATAGGACAGAAACCTTCCTTACCGTTGAAGAAGTCTTTTCGAATCCCTCCGTCTCCCTTTAGCCAAAGGGAGCTCCACCTCTAACCAAGCCTTTTCAATAGTCTTTACGACCCCTTCGGTTCCCCTTGTAGGGGACAGAAACCTCAGAAGGAAGGATGCAACCGCCCTCCGGTGCTCAGAACCGCTTCGCTCTAAGGTTGGCGGGGCATCAAAGCCCTTCGCCATATTGTGCGGGATGGGACCGCCGGGAAATAGCAGTTTACAGTTAATAGTTAATTTTGTACTAATTTGCTGATAACTTGCAGAATTATTGCCATTTTCTTGGTAGTTTCGGGGAAAAAGTGTACTTTTGTGACATAATATTAATCATCTAAAATAAAAGGTTATGGCATTAGAAATAAGAAGTATTCCGGTTCTGACAGGTGAGACCGCTGAACGATTTGTTCGTGAGGCTGAGGAAAATGAACGCAATCCGCAAAGAAAGGCATTGCGAATGTCATTTGCTGATGTGGAGAAAATATTGGTTCGTTCAACCGCTAATTTGAAAGCACATGGAGGAAAGAGTCCTTTTGCAAAGTAATTGCTCTCTTTATCGAGTTACGACAAAAGAAGAGCTTGACTCTTTTAGCTGTGGTGATGAAGATCTTGATGATTTCTTTCACCAGGAGGCTTGTCTTTATGATGGGCAATTATTGGGAAAAACATATTTCTTTGCCACGGAAAGAAGTGGTAAGGATGAAATCGTTTGTGCCTTTACATTGGCAAATGATAGTATCAAGGCTGCTTTGATTCCGAATGCTTCAAGAAACAAAATACAGAGAAAAATTCCTAATTCCAAAAGAACAAGAAGTTATCCAGCAGTATTGATAGGAAGACTTGGAGTTGCGAAGAATTTTCAAGATACTAATGATGGTATTGGCTCACAAGCAATAGACTATATCATATCTTGGTTTTTGTTACCTGATAATAAGACTGGTTGCCGTTTTATTGTGGTTGATGCCTATAACAAGGAAAATGTATTACGTTTTTATGCAAAGAATGGCTTCAAATTCTTGTACGCAACAGAAGAATTAGAGAAAGAAGCAAATCATATTCCTGAAGATGAACACTTGGAGTCAAGGATGATGTATCTTGACTTGTTGGGTTATATAAGATAAAAGTTGTGCGGGCTGGAACCGCCTGGGGACAGCTTGCTGATGTGACCGCCAGGAGAGGGAAGTTTGTAATTTACAATTAATAGTTTATAGATTGCTGGTTACAATTTATAGATTACGAATTTCAGTTAATAATTTTCAATTAATATATTATGGTTTACGGTTAGCAGGTTGATATTAACTGTTAACTGTAAACCATTAACTTTTCATAAAGTTTATGGCAAAGAAAGTTTTTGTAAGCGGTTGCTATGACCTGCTACATTCCGGTCATGTGGAGTTTTTCCAGCAGGCATCACGGTATGGTGACCTGTATGTGGGTATCGGATCGGATGCTACTTATCTGGAGTATAAGCATCGCAAGCCTATGTTCCCGCAGGAGGAAAGGCTATTCATGGTCAAGAATATAAAGGCGGTGAAGGATGCGTATATCAATGAGGGAAGTGGAGTCATCGATTTCCTGCCAACTCTTGATAAGGTGAAACCGGATGTGTTTGTGGTGAACGCTGAAGGTGGTTCTGATGAGAAACGTAGAATCTGTAAGGAAAGGGGCATCGAATATGTCGAACTCCAGCGCACGCCTCATGCTGGTTTGAAGGCGCGGTCTTCTTCTGACCTGAAGAAGGCGTTATCGAATGTATCAGATAATTCTGCACAGGAGGCGGGGATTCCTACCCGTCTGGATCTGGCAGGTACTTGGATTGATCAGCCATATGTAAGCATGTATCATCCGGGATGGGCGATTACCATCTCGCTGGAACCTACCTTTGAGGTGTGCGACCGCTGCGGTCTGTCTACCTCTACCCGTAAGATGATTCAGAAGATATGGCCGGTGAAGTTGCCGAAGATGGATCCGGAGATGCTCGCCAGACTGGTATTCTGCTTTGAGAACAATCCGGAGCGTCACGACGGTATCATCTCTGGTGCCCAGGATTCCATCGGTATCTGTGTTCCCGGTCTGGTGCGTCATTATTATGACAACAACTTCTGGCCGGAGAAGATTGAGAGTACGCAGGATGAGATGACCCTCCGATTCCTGGAAGACCATCTGGTGATGATTCCGATGGAACCGAGAAGACCGGGATGCAGTGTGGTGGAAGGTAAGGATATCACGCCTGAGAAGGTGAAGGCGCTGGCTGATGCAGCTGATGCCTGCTGGAAGGCGATCCTGGCGCACGACCTCGATGCCTTTGCGGCAGCATACAGGGCATCTTTCGAGGCCCAGATTGCGATGTTCCCGGGTATGGTGAATCCGTCTATCTACGGTGTGATAGAACCGGAGGCGAGTGTGCAGCCGATGATTGACCGCTACAGCAGCATGGAGGAGGTACTGGCATGGAAGATGCCGGGAGCCGGTGGCGGCGGTTATCTGGCACTGGTAGTAAAGGACAGTCTTAAATTTGCAGAGAATCATGACGAAGCCATCCATCTTCAGATACGAAGGGCATAACTATCTGGTGCCTTTCCTCATCATCAGCAGCCTCTTCTTCATGTGGGGCTTTGCCCATGGCATCCTGGAGGTGCTGAATCCGCATTTCCAGGAGTCGTTCCATATCAGCAAGGCGATGTCGGCCTTGACGCAGGCAGCTGTCTATGGTGCCTACTTTCTGATGGCGCTACCTGCCGGATGGATTATCCGGAAGTGGGGCTACAGGAGGGGAGTGATAACAGGACTGGTACTCTTCGGTATCGGTGCTCTGATGTTCATACCGGGAAGCAGGATCAACAGTTTCTACTTCTTCGTTCTGTCGCTGTTTGTGATAGGATGCGGACTGACCTGTCTGGAAACGAGTGCGAATCCTTATACTACAGTACTGGGACATCCTGACAAGGCGGAGAGCAGAATCAACCTGTCACAGTCGCTCAATGGTATCGGATGGATTGTAGGACCGCTGGTTGGCGGACAGCTCCTGTTCTCGGGTGTCAACATTGCCATCCCTTATGCCCTGGTGGGTATCTTCGTGCTTGCTGTGGCACTGGTTCTATCAAGAATCAAGTTGCCGGACCCAAGGAGAGCGCATGAGGCGGATACGAACGAAATGGTGGAGGAGAAGCCGATGCGAGTGATGGCATTCTGTTTCGGTATGCTGACCTTGTTTCTCTATGTGGCTGCCCAGACGGGTGTGAACAGTTTCTTCATCAACTATGCTGAGGAGAGTATTCATTTTGAGAAGCAGACTGCCAGTCTGTATCTCGCCTTTGGCGGAATGGGTCTGTTCTTTATCGGCAGGTTGGCTGGTGGTGTCATCATGAATTATATCCAGCCAAGGCTGGTGCTGTTAGTCTGTGCCATCCTCACCTTTGTTGCCACATTGATAGTGGTGGTATGTAGCGGAACCTTATCTCTTATTGCGTTCTTCGCCCTGTATCTGGGAGAGAGCATCATGTTTCCGACGATCTTCTCGCTGGCATTGAGGGATGCGGGGACAAAGACCAAATTGGCCTCTTCGTTGCTTATCATGGCGATTGTGGGTGGAGCGGTTGCTCCAGTAATCATGGGGTATATAGCGGATACTACAGGGAGTATGCCGATTGCATTTCTCATACCGTTGGTATGTTATGGGGTGATTGGAACGTATGCGTTATCGAATCGCCACGTTCCTCTTTAGATAAAAGGAGGATTTTTCGAAAATCACCCCGTCCCTCCTTACCCTTAAAGAGGGCTCCACCTTTCTCACCAAGCCTCTCTTCAATGGTCTTTACACCCCCTTCGGGTCCCCCATTTGTGGGGGACAGAAACCCTCAGGGACGAGAGAATGTAACCGCCCTCCGGTGCTCAGAACCGCTACGCTCTAAGGTTGGCGGACCAAAGCGGTCTGCGTCAGGTTATGCGCGATGGGACCGCCTTAGAATAAAAGTTATGTATAAATATTTGTAACTGAGTAATTATGTATACATTTTTAGATAATATGTTCAAGGTGCTCAAAGTGACAGCCAATAATGAACAACAGAAAGATTTGGCGGCTTTGGCGATTTGTGGAAACAATTTGAAAGCTATTGCGGTTCTGCAAAAACTTCATCAGTATTGTGTGAATATTGGCGACTTACAACATGCAGAAGAAATTCAGCAAGAGATTGTTAGACTCCATAATGAAATTTCACAAGAGGTATTGGAAAAGGCATTGAGAAATAATATATAGGTATAAGTGTCAATAATGCTGAATCTATAATGTTGCCATAACCTTGTTTTATGAGATCCCACTCAAAACCTTTATATGTTATTGCATGGATATCAACTACTCTGTTATTCTGTATACCAATATTCCAACTTGTATCCTAGTCAGATTGTATATGTCATCGATGACAGCCCAAGTGCATTTGTCTGAACCAAATATCTCCTGGGCTTGAATCAGTTCACGCAGTTCTTCTTGTATATCTCGCTTACCATAAGTACCATGTTGATGGTGTTGGCCAGTCTATCATGACATGCATAAAGAACACATTCAGATCACTATCACAATCATTTATAGCGAACTTATACTCCTCTGTTTCCAGAATTTTGCTGATGTTCGTATATCCTTGTGCCCCAGCTATGATTATATCACCATCCAAGAAGAAATCCAATATGTCTTTTTTCTCTTCATTCATATAGTAATATTTTAAATCTTTATGGCTTAAAAAGGAATCACTATACCTGGATTGTGCGATAACAATGTTTTCTCCTGAAAGTACGAAGGATTGTATGAAATGACCGTTTTGCCTTCATAATGCGTAGAGGAGAACAGAGACTTGTACCTGCCTTCCCAGCTTTTAAAAGCCTCTTCCGAATATACTTCTTGTGAGTACAGTTCGTCGAGTTCCTTTTCCCGGCGTACTTTCTCGTTGAGAAATGATTTTCGTGAATTGCCTAGCTCTTCATATTTGCTTTTGGAGCACAATACATATGAAGAGAATGGCATTTCCCTGGCTCTTTTCTCCATCAAATCAATATCGCTAACCAGGCTTTCCACATGAGCTTCCCTTATCCAAGCCAATGTACGCCTTGTTTTGTCTTTGCAGTTTCTTGCATGAAGTCAGAATATGCCCATTTTTTAAGTGGACCCAGAAATAATTTAATCATTGCTGACATTTTTGCATTTTTTTAGCTGGATTTGTACATTCTATCATATTATTTTGTATCTTTGCCAAAAGGATGGAAAGTTGCCATTCTTCTCACGCTTTTAGATATGAGAAAAATTGTTTTAGTTGTTTTATTAACCATGTGTATGATGATGGAAGCAAAGATACGTAAACCTGCCGTAGCAGGACAATTTTATGCAGGCGATACCCGGGAACTTCGCCATGACTTGAAGGAGTGTTTTCTGCAATGCAAGGCTTCACCCTTGAAACCTGTGCAAGCTATCATTGTCCCACATGCCGGTTATGTCTTCTCTGGCGTAACCACTGCATCTGCTTTTGCCTGCATCCAACCAGACGCGCAATATGAACACATTTTCTTGTTGGGACCTAGTCATCATGTTTATCTTGACAAAGCTTCGGTGAATATTGAAGCGACAGAATATGCAACGCCACTTGGTAATGTCCCGGTGGATACTGCACTCTGCAAATCTCTGTTGGAACAGAGCGATGCTTTTACCTATAATAATAAGGCACACGACAGCGAGCACTGTCTGGAAGTGGAGCTTCCTTTCTTGCAGTATCACTTCAAGAAGGTAGTTCCCATCGTTCCAATCATCATTGCCACGCAAAAGTTGAGCATACTTCAAGAGATAGCCCGTGTCCTCCAGCCATATATGAACGAAAGAAATCTGTTTGTCATCAGTAGTGATTTCTCACATTATCCAGCTTATCTTGATGCCAAAAGGGTGGATGGACTTACTAAGGATGCCATCATGACGGGCAAGGCGGAAGCATTCGTAAAAGCCATCTTGCACAACCAGGAATTGAACATCAACAGTCTTGCCACAAGTGCTTGTGGAGAAGCGGCTATTGCCACACTCCTGATGATGACAGAAAATGATGCCAACATCCATCCACATCACATCATGTACCGCAATTCGGGTGATTCGCCCTACGGAGGAAAGGATAGGGTAGTGGGGTATCATTCATTTATCTTTACAAGAGATGACGTAAAGCCGGTTGAATCAAGAGAAAAAGACGAGGCAAACTTTTCACTAAGTGACGAAGACAAAAAGATGCTCAAGGGGATAGCTTACGATGCCATCAGGATGACCTTGGAGGGTAGGAGTTATCAATTTCCCAGCCATCTGTCGGAAAAACTAAAGACCCTATGTGGAGCTTTTGTATCTCTGCATAAGCACGGCAGGCTGAGAGGTTGCATCGGACATTTCGGAGAGGATATGCCACTCTATAAGACGGTCTGCCAAATGGCGAAGGCTGCAGCCTTTGAAGACCCAAGATTTCCAGCAGTCAATATAACCGAGCTTCCAGACATCGACATAGAGATTTCCGTGCTTACCCCGATGAAGCGCATCCTTTCCATCGACAAATTCCAACTGGGCAAACAAGGCATTTATATGCGTAAGGGCAATCGTGCAGGAACCTTCTTGCCACAAGTTGCCGATGAGGTGTCTTGGACTAAGGAGGAATTTCTCGGACATTGTGCGCAAGATAAAGCTGGCATTGGCTGGGAAGGCTGGAGAACTGCCGAACTTTATACCTACGAGGCAATCATATTCTGATTTTAAACACCCAAAGAATTCAAAATCGTATGATAAAACAAAAGGTTAGGAAACATGAAGGAATGTAGATATTATACGAAGATAGAGGAGGGCAAAGATGGAGGCAAGAGCCTGAAGGTAAGATGCGAGCTTTGCCCCCATCGTTGCGTCATCCCGGATAGAAAGCATGGGATATGTGGAAGCCGATGGAATTTCAAGGGCAAATTGTATTCCATTGTTTATGGCAAGCCATGTGCCTTGGCAGATGACCCTGTCGAGAAGAAGCCTCTCAATGAGTTTCATCCCGGCACCCGATGCCTGTCCTTGTCATGTACGGGGTGTAACTTTCGGTGTCTTAACTGTCAGAACTATGACATTTCGCAAGCGCTGCCCTCTGATGTGAATTTTTATGAGTTATCACCCCATGAAATTGTTGACATCGCCATGCAGCATCATCTGCCAGGAATCGCATTTACCTATACAGAGCCTCTTACCTATTATGAGTATATCCATGACATAGCGAAGGTATCACATGAGTATGGGCTATGGAATATTCTCGTCTCGGCAGGTTACATCAATCCAGAGCCCTTGCAGGAACTCCTTCCTTATATAGATGCCGCTAACATAGACATTAAGGCTTTCTCCGATACGATGTATATGCATCAATGTGGTGGACATCTAAAACCAGTACTTGATACCTTGCTAGCCATGCAGAAGTCTGATGTTCATCTGGAGATAACCAATCTCTTGATTCCAGGTGTCAATGATAGTGAGAAGATGATCAGGAAGATGTGCCGCTGGCTCGTCTCGAATGGCTTTGCCCAGAATCCACTACATTTCAGCAGGTTCTTCCCTCTTTATAAGATGCAGGATGCTTCTCCAACGCCAAAAGAAACCATATATTTGGCAAAAAGGGTTGCATTGGAAGAAGGGATGAAATTTATTTACTTGGGAAATATATAGCAAATATATGATACCTGCACCATTCCATTTGTACCGATTGGAGCTATCATTGGCATCAGCCATGACAAGTTCTTCGTTACAAGCAAGGTCTGGAATACATGTACACATAAGGATGATTATGGTAAATATACTTTACGCTTTTCTCGTTATATATTTCCCAGATGTAATGCCTACGCTGGCAGCTCTTACTGGAGGCACCCCATATCTGCCTCAGAACATCAACGACATGAATATTCTGCCATTGTTCCATGGTAAGCAGATTGATACAGACGACCGAGTTCTTTATTAGGAATTCCCAGGTAAGCAGCGTGCTGCGCGCCACGGTGACTGGAAGGCTGTTACCATCAAGCCAAACAAGCCTCTGGAACTCTATAATCTGCGTGAAGACCCAGAAGAGAAACATGATCTCGCCAAGAAGTATCCGGAAATGGTTATCGGCTTTGACAAGGTGATGAAGGAAATGCGAACTCCATCAGAAAACTGGCCAATACCTGAAGATGCAGAAAGCGGGAAAAAGTAATTAGCTTTGTAAAACTGAGGGTGTGTCATGGCCTTATTAAACACACCTTAAAAACATTTTATAAAAATATCATAGCCTTCAAAGATGTTTTTAAGCTGTGCCGTTTTTTTTGGCACACCCTTGCACTACCTTTGCAATAAATTTTAAATGTTAAGTGTATGAAACTGAAAGAACTTTTACTTAGTACGGATTTTGACGCATTGATACCTGCCTTGAAAAAAGAAGGATCTTTGACCATTAGACAGTATCGGGAAGCATACGACATCCTCTGCCACCTTACTCCTGTGGATAATTCTGATATAGAGAATCATAAGATTGAAGTCGAGTGGCACACTCCTGATGAAGCCTTTGAAGATGAGGAGTCATACATCGATGTTTGCAATTGCGAAGGTGACCTTTGGGAAAGCAATGTCGCCAAGGAGGTAGTTGTTGCTGATGACTGCAACCTCAGCAAGGAGGAAGTGCTAGCCAAGATTCTTTGGAGTTGTACTTTCTATGGCTATACGCCACAAACTACCCAAGAAACCTTTGAGGACAGAATCGAGCACAAGATGCACACCTGTTATGGTACTACGGCAAGAAAGTTAGAACAAAAGTACTATCTCAATTATTTGCCCGGACATAAAAAGAGAGAGGTTCTCAAAACAATGAGACTCGCATCTCTTGATAGTATATCCATGAGCATGGAAGACTGGGACTATTGCAACAAGAGAATCGCCAAAGCATCCAATATAAGAAAGAAGCGTGACTATCGTATGCAGAAGAGAATTGACTATCTAGACTATAGAGAAAAATATGAAGGTCTCCGAGATAAGTTCATGGGTGGAAAGGACATCACTTTTCATGACATGGACTTCATCTATGATGGTTTCTCTATGTTGCTAACCCACATGGAGACTCATACTTATGGAGAAAGCAGCAGAGTGGATTATCTGAAGAAACTGATAAAGTATATCGAGATGGATTCAGACAATGAGTTTTTAAATCCGCAGAAGCTTGTCGTATTATGTAAGGTGTCCTCACTTCATCCACTTTCTTTGAAAGAGGAAGAAGATATCAAGAGTGAGTTCCAAATGTTGGCAGGAAAAGGAAAATTAGTCTTTGGTACCAGAGAGGTAAGTTCCGATGTAGTTGATTTGCATTTTACGATACTTATTCAGAAATACGAAAAACGTCAACCACAAACCTACTCGGATGGCTACAGGCATTTATTTAGCTGATGTTTAAAAGACTTGTCACCAAGGTGGAAACCATTCTCTATTGACCTCCATCTTGGTTTTTAAGTTCATTAAACTGTGAGACATTGTAAAACTCCGTAAAAGCACCTCCCTTGCTTTGATTTCCACAAGAATGAGCATGACCAAAGACATGGAAACGAGGTTGAGAGCGATAAACCTCTAACAATAGCGGACGGCTTCCCCTACCCTCGTCAAGTATGCCTTCCGGTGGAATATGGGTAATCAGGAAGTCCATTTTGGTAGCAGATTGGACATTTTGCTCCTTACTTTGCAAGCTTCGCATGGATATATTCCCAAAACTTATCCCATCAAACTCAAAGGTGGAGTCATGAAGGAAAACTACTTTTTTAGGTAAAAGCTTCTTGGGCATCTTCCAAATCATCAAGCAAATCGTCTAAAGCCGAGCATTTTTCGATAATGTTCAGTCCTTTTAACTTCGCCATTTCTTTATTAATATCAAACTTCTCCATTGTATATCAATTAAAAATTCTGATGCAAAGATAGCCCACACCTGTGTAAGTTCGTTTCACACAATAGAAAAATTTTTCATGCGCAATGATTTTTCTCACGATTCACCTAATTTTGCAGAAAAAATGAATGAGCAAACAATGGAAATGGAAAAAGAACAATTAAACGGCAAGATAATGGATAGGGAGGATATCAAACATACCTTCAAAACGAGGTATCTCAATAGTGATAAGGTAATCTTCTCAGAAAAGGGATGATTCGCAATTTAAATATAAAACACAACATTCCGACAATAAAAGCAACTTTTATTTTGGTTTGTCCAAGTATATCGAGAAAAATGATATTTATGAGCGGACAGGGCTTCTTTCCTTAATGACAAGATGAAAAGAACCTATATCCGAATCATCAAGGAAAGAATCGATAGGTTCAATAGGCAGTCAGAATGGCTTCCTATAATTCCAAGTCGAGCCAATCATCAAACTCAACATTCTGGAATGTATGAATGCCGAGGTTTTCCGCAGCGACACAATTCTCCTGGAGGTCGTCAATAAACAACGATTCTTCAGGAACTATCGCTGCTTGTCTGATGACTTCCTCGTAGATTCTTGCATCCGGCTTGGAGAGATGGAGCCGCTGTGAGAGGAAGACTTTTTCAAAATAGTCTTCCACATTATGCCCCTGATAGGGGAATAACTTCTCCACACAATAATCCCAGTGAATGTCTATGGTGTTGCTCAATAGAAAGAGACGATAGCCCTTAGCCTTGAGCTTTAAAAGCCTGCGTTTCTTCTCATCGGGAATAACAACCAACATTCGATTGGCCGCTTCAATAATTTGGTGATTAGAAACTGTTGTCAGGGTCAAGTTCCTTGCCGCATCGCAAAACTGTTCCGTAGAGATCAGTCCAACACCTAACTCACCCATGAGTCTCTTTGCCTCTGGGTTAGAGTCTATCAGTTTCTCCATTCCAAGTACCTTGAAAGCATTCATACATCCTAGAGAATTCAACTTCACAAGTACGTTCCCCAAATCGAAAATGATATTTTTGTATTGCATCTTCATTGTTGTTTAATAGAGAGGTTGAGCACTCTTCTGTTAAGTCAACTCCAATCACCTTCTCGTGGGCAAAGATGATTCAGAGAACTACTTGTAGCTGAAGCTGGCTCATGTCGTCTTTAAGGAAACCTGTTATTTCTCAAACTGAAATTGTTCCAGTTTCAATCCATGCTTCGTCAAAGCCTCTATTTGAGGAACCAACGTGGTAAAGTGAGCAGACTCCATGTGAGTTTTCAGCACCTTAGCGTTCTGCCAAGTCTCACATATCATCATCACGCCATCACGAGTACCACTAACGAAATAGTCATAGGCAATGTTGCCTTCGTCAGCCAATGACTTTTCCACTAACTCCTGACACAGGGCATTAAGTTGCTCCATATCCACTCCTTCTTTCACTTCAAAAAATACATTCAGTCTTATCATGTCTGTAATATTTAAATTTTTACTATCAAAAACTTTCGGTGCAAAAGTACTGAATAATACTGAAAATCATCTATTTTTAAATGATTTTTTAATATCTTTTGCTCCATATAAGCAAAATGCCTAGCGAAAGAGCAACACTATAATAAAGGCAAGCTTATAGGCATGCGCTTGGATTGCCAGGGAACTATTATAACTCTTCCAGCAAAGTATTAAATTGAGTCCAGAATGGATCTTGCCGCATCGTATACTGAAGTTTGCGATCAAGCTTCAATTTTCCTAACACTTTGCCCGCATTTTCAGGATTATTTACCATCCAATAGATGCTGCAGACATTGTTGCCCTCCACAAAACCAACAATCAGTGGATATGGCACATCTTTACATTTGATGCGAAGGGATAAATCGATGGCGCCTATCAAGTCCCCAAGGTTTTTTTTCTCCTTTTCCGTGGGCAGGCCCTGCTCGTCCATCTCTTCAATTGGAACTGTCACCTGACAGCACCACTTCAGTAAATTTCTCTTTTGGTAATTGCGCAGGCCAACATTTACCTTGCCCTCATAAAGCTTGTCTCCTTTCGTGAAGGTATTCAAATCCTCAAGCTTTTTATTTGGACAAAGTTGATTGACATGTTTCCAGCCATCCCTTATATAAGCTACAAAGCCTAACAACTTTTCCAAAAGTGCCAGGATACAGATGCCAGCACAAACGTATGCTATAATGTATGTTATAGAAATCATAAAATCAACAATTGAGCCAGTTGCTCCTTTAAGTTATTACTACCAGTAATGAAATAAGGAATTTTATCTTTTATGGTGAATTATGATCATCAATCAATGATGTGATTGATTACCATACCTGCGATTGCCATACCGAAAGTTGCGGTGATGTGGCAGAGTGAACCATTGATCTGCGCCTTCGTAGAGCACCATTCATGTTCTACAAGGCTCTGGTCGCCTGGAACATCATAGACGGCTGTGTCTGTTCCACGTTCTCCGCTGAGCAGTTTCGCTTTAGGGCACAGACAACCGCCTGTACCGCAGGCTTTGTTTACGCCCATATTCTTCATTGGCGTTTCTACGCTATATACACATTGGAATTTGCGGTGAGGGAAGGTCTTGTTCTTCTTGAATTTTTTACGCAAGGCTTTGGCTAATGGATCACCTTCTACCTTCCAAAACTCAGCCTTTCTGACCTTGAACGGGTCGCGTCGGAGAGCAGCACCCATAGAAGATATGAATGTGATTTCCTTAGGAAGGGCAGTGGCACGGAGTATCAAATCGGCCTTATCCTTCAGTGAGTCGATGGCATCAATGATGAAGTCGTATTCCTCCATGTGGAACTCGTCGGCAGTTTCAGCCTGATAGATTTTCTGATAAGCCGTGATGTTGGCATTGGGATTGATCTCCAGCAGTCGTTCGCGCAGTGCATCCACCTTTACTTCTCCGATGGTACGGCTTGTTGCCATCAGCTGGCGGTTGCAGTTGGTTACGCAGACACGGTCACTGTCCACGATAGTGATGTTGCGCACGCCACTACGCAACAATCCCTCGGCGCACCATGAACCCACACCTCCAATACCGAAGATGAGCACGCGTGCCGACTGTAATTTCTCCAGATTATCCTTTCCTAAGAGCAGTTCTGTGCGTCGCTGCATTCCCTGTTCTATTGTTGTTATTCTGTCTCCCATTTTATCTGAAATAATTGTTATTTTTACTGCTACTTTTCTTTTTCTTTCGATTGCGGGTGCAAAGATACAATATTTTGAAAGAGCAAGCAAGAAATTTCTACTTTTTATTGCAAATACTTATCTCGGGCTATCTATTCCGAAGGGGCTGATGAGTTTAACGGTTTCTTCACTTTTCCATCACATCTTTGAAATGTGAATTAAGGGTGGAGTACAGGTTGTACCCTTTCCTGGTGATGGGCACCCTGGTCTTGCCGAAATGGATAGCAAGGAAATAAGATTGAAACAATCTCGATACTTCAAAATTTTCGTCCATAGACGAAAAAATTGATGAAAACGAGGAGATTTTCGTCTATAGGCGAAAATCTTGTTAAAAACAGAGATATTTTCGGCTATACACGAAAAAAATGCTATCTTTGCACAAAAATTCGAATATGAACGAAAATATAGAATCAGTAAAGAAGTATAATCTTTGGTTCGGTAACACCATCGATTGTGGTTTTCCTCGTCCGCTTTATACCGAAAGTGTCGCTTGATGATCTCCAGTTGCCTTCTCGCAAGGGTATTACGCATGTAAGGGCATGGGAATTATCTCAGATGTTATAGTTTCATTCAGAATAGTAGATAGCTGTTATTTTACCTTATAAAAAAGGTGTACATCGTTTGTTTTTTTTTTTGAAGTCAAACGATGTACACTTTTTGCTAAATTTCTCTTCCTTTAGAAACTTACATAGAGTCGGGCACAGAGTGCCGTGAAATCTCCATTGTCGTTTTTAATGTATTGGAATGAAGGCTGGATGGAAATGGATTCAGTCAACTGTCTTTTCCAAGTAGCCTCCAAAGAACATTCTGTTCCCTGCTGGAAACGGGCATACTGGGCAGACAAGCCACACTCGTTCTTTTCATCCTGATAGGAACCGCCCACTTCTGCATACCGGTAACAAGCATTCTGATGACTCGTATTCTCGGAATACTGCACCATGCAGGAAATCGTCTTTTCTCCAGAATTCCAAACCTCCTGTTCACCATAGACCCACCAGGCACCGGTAAGCTTGCTCCTAGATTCATCAGAAGATACCATTTCCCCATCCTCATTGATCGGATATTGACGGGTATGAAGGGCAATACCTGCAAAATATTTTCCACCTTTATAATTATATTCCAACTGCGACATGTTGAAGATTCCATCCTTTTTTGGACGAACCAGGAAAGGATTATCGTGAGCTTTCCATCCACTATAACCTGCACCATTATTCAGACTATTTTTGAAGGTCCATCTTCCCTTCGTAACATCAAAATAAAGGGTTAATCCCGAATGTGGATAATTCGCTATCGGATAACTGGATGCAATGGTAGGAAAAATTCCTTCAGAACTGTTGAGAAATAGTGACGTAATGTCTGATGTAAAGAAATCCTCGTTTACATTCCTCACACCCGCAAACAGATGGCCTGAATTCCACTCGTGCATGTAACCCAACACGGCAAGGAGGGCAAAATGATTATCTTCATCTATGTTTGAAAACCCCTGCCAGTCATCTATAATGCCATCGTTGGTCTTTGCCACATGGAGCGTTGCTGCTTCGAATGAATCCTTTCCGTTTCCTATTGGAATACTCAGTTCTAATCTCAACTGGTTCACAAGGTTGGTATTCTTGTTCATATCCCATTGCCATTCAGAAATATACTGTCCCCTGAAAACCTGTGCATGGGTCTGATTTAAACAGAACATGCCTAATAATACTAATATAACAATGCGCTTCATCTTCATGCTTTTGTATAATATTTATTCATTTTATTCACTCACTCGCTTCCCGCGAGTTTAAATCCAATTCGGGTTGCAAAGTTATAATTAAGAAAACTACCTTGCAATACCTAAAAATAGGTATTCTATCACACCACTTTAGTATGCATTTCTTGCAAAATACCCATTTGTAGGTATTCCATCACTTAAAAATTTTGTTTTATCAGATATTATTCGTATCTTTGCGATGCTAAATGATATTTTAAATGTGGGAGATTGAATCTCCACTTAGAAAAGGAGTTTTTTGATATGAAAAAAATATTGAATCCTTATCTGAATAAGGAAGGTTACAACTGCGTTTGCTGCGCACCAAACAATCCGGTAGGATTGCACCTTGAATTTTGGGAAGAGAATGAGGATGTTCTTACCATCTGGAAACCTGGTGAGAATTATCAGGGATGGGTAAATACCTTGCATGGCGGCATCATTAGTATGCTGATGGACGAAGTAGCAGGCTGGGTCATCAACCGCAAGCTGCAGACTACTGGTGTTACGATGCAATTAAACGTGAAGTACAAGAAGCCTGTGATGACCACCGATTCTCAGATTACGGTGCGTGGTCACATCGCCAGCCAGCGCCGCAACATCGTCACCATCCACTTGACTCTGGAGAACTCCAAAGGCGAGGTTTGTGATGAGGGCGAAGCCGTCTATTTCACTTTCGGATCAGACAAAGCCAGAGAAATGGGCTTCGAAGGTTGCAAGGTTGAAGGGGAGTTCATGCTACTCAAATAAAAATAGAATAAATAATTTATACAATATGATTTCATTTGAATTGGAGGAGTTGGACGAGATCTTACAGAATATCCTATCATAAAGAATATAACCGACATCAATATGCAAATACTCTTAGCATCAGCCAAAATCATGAATGCTGCCACATCTGTGGACATTCCGATGAAAAGCAAGCCTAAGTTTCAGGAACAAGCCGGACTGTTTGCCTTGGAACTTTCCACATGGGACACAAATCGTCTCATGAAGGAATTGAAATGCAACCAAGCCATCGCCCTGGAAAATCAGCAACGATATCAGAGTTTCTGGAACGAGGAAGAGTTGTTGCCTTCCATCCTTGCCTACTATGGCCAGGCATATAAATATCTCCAGGCAGACAACTTTAGCCAAGATGATTTTGCTTTTGCACAAGATCATCTCTTCATCACCTCTTTCCTATATGGTCTGTTGCGTCCTTTGGATATGATTCATCCTTATCGCATGGAAGGAAAGGTAAGGCTGGATGCTACTAAGGGAAGGAATCTCTTTGCCTTTTGGAAAAATTATCTTACGAATATGTTGATTGAGGCTGTAAAGGCAAACGATGGCATCCTCATTCATCTAGCCACCGAGGAGTTTGAGCATCTCTTCGACTGGAAGCGAGTTTGCCAAGAGGTAAAGGTGATTCAACCTTTATTTTATGTGGACAAGGGTGACACCATCAAGATGTTATCCGGCCATGCCAAAAGTTGCCGTGGAGCCATGACTAAGTTCATCATTCAAAATCGGATAGACCAGCCTTCAGATATATTCAATTTCGAGTTGAATGGATTCAGATATGCTCCCAACTATGGAGATGAACTCCATCCTCACTTTATTAAGAAATAAATTTTAATTTACAAACGATAAAAGACTTACAATTATGGAAAATTAATCGTAGAGATAGAATATGCGTTCCATCATGTGCCACTTTTCATCGCTGGTAGCACCTTTGCCGCATTTTTGGAATTTGCCTACCACTTCTTCCCATTCTGCTTGTCTTGGGAGTGTGGCAAGTTCTGCCATTGATTTGTCCCAATCGAAATCTTCCGGCGCATCAACTATCATCACCAGTCTGTTGCCGAAGATGTAAATCTCCATCTCCAGAATGCCTACCTGTCGGATTCCATCACGAATTTCCTTCCATTGCACACCCTCGGAATGCAATTTGCGATATTCACGGATAGCCTCTTCATCCGATTCTAACTCCAACCACTGTACGTAGCGCTTGGTGGCTACGGGATATTTCTTCTGTTTATAACCTTCCATCATTTTCTATATTTAATTCATGTTTTACGTTCGTATTCTGTTTATTTTTGCAAAAATATAAAAAAAGTATGAGGAAAACAAGTCAAACTATTGATATTTTGTTTATTTTTGCAATATCGTTTTGCAAATGCTGCATGATCACTAAGGAAATACGGCACTTTAAAGCACATTTTAAAATATATCATCATAAAAATTATATCAGATGAAAAAACTATTTCTATCCCTCGCCTTTCTGCTCCCTGCTATGGGAATGATGGCACAGACACAGGTCAAAACTGCTGAAGGTATCCTCGAAGGAAAGGATCTCTCTGGCATCAAGGTTTTCAAAGGTGTTCCGTTTGCAGCACCTCCTGTAGGTAATCTCAGATGGAAGGCTCCGCAACCAGTACAGAAATGGGAGGGTGTGCGCGAGGCTAAGGAATTCGGAGCGAACCCGATGCAGGAACCTATCTTCGGTGATATGAACTTCGGAACAAAGAACAATAGCGAGGACTGTCTCTACCTGAATATATGGACTCCCGCAAAGACCATGAAGGAACATCTGCCGGTATTGATTTATTTCAATGGTGGAGGATTGATGGCTGGTAGCGGAAGCGAACCTCGATATGCTGGTGATGCAATGGCGAGAAAGGGAATCATCTCTATCACAGCCAATTACCGTGAGGGCATCTTCGGATTCTTTGCTCATCCTCAGCTCTCCAAGGAGACTTCCTATAAGGGCTCAGGAAATTATGGTTTCATGGATCAGGTAGCTGCTATCCAATGGGTAAAGAATAATATCGAGGCTTTCGGTGGTGATCCTGACCGCATTACCATTGTAGGTGAATCAGCCGGTTCCATGTCGGTTAGTGCTCTGATGGCTTCCCCTCTCTGCCAGGGACTCTTTGCCCAGGCTATGGGTTCCAGCGGTTCGGTGATGGGATTCAAGAAAGTTGCTACACTGAAGGAAGCCGAGGAGAAAGGCGTGCAGCTTGCCCAGAAAATAGCAGAGAAGATAGGCAAGAAAACGGGCAAGAAGGTGAAAAAGAACGTAGGTATGAAGAACCTCAACGAACTTCGTGCCCTGCCTGCCGAGGAACTGATGATGCTGGCGGGCGTAAGAGCCCTTCCTGTCTATAATGTTGATGGATATTTCATGAAAGAACAGCCTACAGAGGTATTTGCCAAGGGCGAACAGACCAAGGTGCCTCTGCTCATTGGCGGCAACAACCTGGAGATGAACCCTGGGGCAGTATTGATGGGCAAAAAGCCAACCGTTGAGAACCTGAAAGCTGGCGCCAAGGCTACCTTCGGAGAAGAGAACATCGACGAACTCTTCCGTCTTTACGGAATCAACAGCGACAAGGATGTGTTGGAGCAGCCGGGTGTGAATCTGGCTTCGGATATCTTCCTGGATTATTCTACCTGGAAGTGGGGCAACATGCACAAGCTGACCGGCGGACAGCCAGTTTACCGCTATCGCTATTGTCATCCTCGCCCAGCAATGGCCATCAAGGGCAAGGTGGCAGCTTTGGCTGGCGGCGTGGTAGATGCTAAGGAAGATGCAGCTCCTGCTCCACAGGATAAGGGAGCCGTTCACTCTGCCGACATAGAATATGCAATGGGCACTTTGCCTACCAACCGCGTGTTCAACTGGCAACCTGAGGATTACATGATCAGCGAAATCTTCAGCCAATATTATGTAAACTTCGTGAAGACCGGAAATCCAAACGGTCTGGGTCTGCCGGAATGGCCATCTACCAACGGCAAGTCCGTAGCTCCTGTGCTTCAGATAGATGTGAATACTGAGGTAAAAGCTGATGCCCAGATGGAGAAGCGCTATGAGTTTATTGACCAACTGTTTTGGAAAGAAAAATAATCTTTGTATTGCATTCAAAAGCTTTATAATTTTGTCGCAGATAAAATGACAAGGCTGATAAAACAGAATAAATAATAAAATTCATGTTTCAGAAATTCATTATCAATGGAGAGGGTGTACTGAGATTCGGACACGTTTATTTGCACCGTGATATGCTGACTCCAGGAGAGCAATGCACATACGGTGGAGGACTATGGAAAATAGACGAAGGTCGGGGAGCCATAGTCCTCTATGGTCGAAGCTTCGATTTCGGTCCTCCCGATTTTGACTACGTGAAACAGATAGACTGGTCGGGCTTGGGGGGCACCCCTCGCCCACTGCTCTATCTGCCCCATTGGCCTAATGAAGAGGAAGTTGTGTCAATCCTGATGGACTAATATCTCTCAATCGCCCCTTTTTCTTCCCTCTGCATATTACAATCCTATTACATTCCTCATTATTCACGTTAAATTCAATTAAGTTTCCTCATGGAACTTTCTCTATTTCGAATATTTTTTCTAATTTTGCGCCACGTTTCTAATGGTTGAAATGAATCTGAAAATTCTATGATAAAGAATCTGGTTATTTTATGATATGAATCAGATTTGGATGAAATAGGAATAATTTAGGTATTATATATATAAAATAGGTAAGAAAAGAAAAAATGGAACATGTTTTTACTGAATCGATGTTTTTGGTGGGCTTCGTGATATTCATCGCTGCCATACTCGTATTAGACATGCTGGTTATCGACCGAAAGGCGCATGTAGTTTCCATCAAGGAAGCTGGATCCTGGACAGCAGTTTGGATTATTCTCGCCCTCGCCTTCGCCGTATTCATCTACTTCCATGGCGATATGGTGCACGGCATAGAGAATTTTGACGATTTGAAACTGATAGCCTCACGCTATGCTTCTCATCTCAAGCTGGATCCGAATGACTATGAGGCAAGTCTGCAACAATATCGCCACTACATGACCATCTCTTACATCTCAGGTTATCTGATAGAGAAGACGCTCTCCGTAGATAATCTCTTTGTGATGATGATGATCTTCAGTTCATTCGGAGTGGATAAGAAAGATTATCAGCATGTATTAAACTGGGGAATCTTGGGAGCCATCGTACTTCGCTTTGTCTTCATCTTTGCAGGTGCAGCCCTCATCAGCCGATTTGCCTGGATATTGCTTGTATTCGGAGGATTCTTAGTTTATAGCGGAGCCAAGATGTTCCTGAATAGAAATAAGAAGGAAGAAATCAATGCACTTGAACATCCTGTGGTGAAGTTCATGCAAAGACGTCTGCACTTAGGTCCTTTGGTGATGACGGTGGTATTCATCGAGTTTTGCGATCTGATATTTGCTTTCGACAGTATTCCTGCCGTATTCTCAGTATCACTCGACCCGTTTGTCGTGTTCTTCTCCAATATCTTCGCCATCTTGGGCCTGCGAGCGCTCTTCTTCCTCTTGGCAGCGATAGCCGATAAGTTCCGCTATCTGAAGGTGGGTGTAAGCGTGCTATTGGTGTTCATCGGTGTGAAGATGCTCATCCACGATTTCTTCGAGATAGATGCAGTAGCTTCTCTCGTCATTATCCTTCTCGTATTGCTCGCCAGCATCGGAGCATCGGTTGTGATTCCAAAGAAACAGGAAGCTTAAATTACAGAAAATTGTATAGCAAAATAAAAGGCTAAAGCAAAATTCATATTGATATTGCAATATGGATGAAAGAAATTCCCGATAAAGAAAGTTCTGTTTGCAAACGTTAAGTTGCAGGCAGAACTTTTTTTGTATTGTTAAATCTAAGCATCTACCATTCCGTATAAGAACATATTTATTCCATTTATGAAGATATTTGTAAAGTTTATGCCAAATTTATCTGTATTTATATTAATGTATGTATAAATAACTGATGGTTATAAGAAAAATAATTCTCTTTGCAACGAGAAAAATCGAGAACAAAAATTAGTTTTATAACATTTAATATAAAGCTCTAAAGCAGCCAAAGGAGAATAAGAGAGGTTGG
>NZ_QTXV01000043.1:0-5343 GCF_003461825.1 Prevotella sp. AM42-24
TGTGGGATAAAGGAAAGATATTGCGTTCAAGCAAATCGTAACCAAAGTTCCGTTTCACTAAATTTTGTATGTTATTCATGAAAGTAAGCCCTCAGCTGTGATAGCTGGGGTCTTGCATTGTTTTATGGCATGAACGGAATAATCACTTTTAGAACAGTGGTCATTTGGTCAAAGGCATTTCTGGTCAAAATCATTGAAGGCATTACGAATCAAATGGCTATAATGCCCCTTATAAAAACAAAAACCTCCAGCTTCACAGTTGGGGGTTTTAAACTACAATTTTCTTTAAAACTAATTTACGAAACTAATTCACTGAAGATTATAAAAAACTTCAGTTGCCTAAGTAACCTTCTTTCACAAGAAAGTCTATTAACCACTTTCAAATATGCAAATATACTCATTTTTATTGAAACTACATCATTTTCGCTCTTTTTTTAACAACATTAACGCTAATCCTTAGAATGTAATACAAAAAGGGTGCGCCATGGACTCATGACACACCCTCTCTATCTTTTTATCGTATTCTTTTTAGAACTCTGCGTTCTTTGGTGTACGTGGGAATGGAATCACATCACGGATGTTCTGCATACCGGTTACGAAGAGTATCAGACGCTCGAAACCGAGTCCGAAACCTGCGTGTGGGCATGAGCCGTACTTGCGGGTATCGAGATACCAATTCATATCCTTCATTGGTATGTTGCGTGCCTCAATCTCACCCATCAACTTGTCATAGCTTTCCTCACGAACTGAACCGCCAATGATCTCACCAATCTGTGGGAACAGGACATCGGTGCCCTGAACGGTCTGACCGCTCTTGCCTCCGAAACCGCTCTCCTCCTCGTCTATCTTCATATAGAATGCCTTGATAGCCTTTGGATAGTTGGTCATGATGACTGGACGCTTGAAGTGCTCCTCTACCAGGAAGCGCTCGTGCTCGGATGCCAAGTCATCACCCCACTCGCATGGGAACTCAAACTTCTTGCCATTGGCGATTGCCTCCTGCAGGATGCGGATTCCCTCGGTATATGGGAGATGTACGAAGTCGGAATTCAAGACGCCTTCCAAACGGGCTATCAGACCCTTGTCGATCATCTTGTTCAGGAATGCCAAATCGTCCTTGCAATGTTCCAACGCCCAACGGATACAATACTTGATGAAATCTTCCTCCAACTCCATCAAACCGTCCATATCCAAGAAAGCTACCTCTGGCTCTACCATCCAGAACTCTGCCAGGTGGCGAGGGGTGTTACTGTTCTCTGCACGGAAGGTTGGACCGAATGTGTAGATAGCGCCCAAGGCTGTGGCTCCCAACTCGCCTTCCAACTGACCTGACACGGTGAGGGAAGTCTGCTTGCCGAAGAAATCATCTGAATAGTCTATCTTGCCATCCTCTGTCTTCTTCAGATTGTAGAGGTTCTTGGTGGTTACCTGGAACATCTGACCGGCTCCCTCGCAGTCGCTGGCTGTGATAAGCGGTGTGTTGAAATAGAAATATCCATGCTCATGGAAATAGGTGTGGATAGCCATTGCCATGTTGTGACGGATACGCATCACTGCACCAAAGGTATTGGTACGGAGACGGAGATGAGCATACTGACGCATATACTCGAAACTCTGACCCTTCTTCTGCATTGGATAATCACCGCCGCAGAGTCCGTAAATCTCTATGCTTTCGCACTGGATCTCTACGCTCTGACCGGCACCCTGGCTCTCTACCAAAGTACCTACTACGCTGATGCAAGCACCTGTAGTGATCTGACGGAGCTGATTCTCATCGACCTTGGATGGGTCGACTACTATCTGAATATTATTAATAGTAGAACCATCGTTAAGAGCGATAAAATCGACTGCTTTGCTACTACGATGGGTACGCACCCATCCCTTTACATTCACGATTGAATCGTAGGCTGTGCTCTTGAGCAAATCTACGACTTTAGTTCTTTTTACTTTTTCCATTGTTTTTATTATTTCTTATTCAAAAGCACCCATGCGGAGCATGTCAACCTCTTTCTCTGTGAGGAAGCGCCAGTCACCGCGACGAAGGTTCTTCTTGGTCAAACCTGCAAACTGTACACGGTCGAGCTTGGTAACACGATAACCGAGGCTCTCGAAGATACGGCGAACGATACGATTCTTGCCACTGTGGATTTCGATGCCCACCTGTGCCTTGTCGCGCTCGTCTGCATAATCTACTGCGTCTGCCTTGATCTCGCCGTCATCCAAAGTGATACCATCACGAATCTGCTGCAAGTCGTGAGCAGTGATGTTCTTGTCGAGATGTACATGATAAACCTTCTTCTTCAGGAACTTAGGATGTGTCAACTTACTTGCCAAATCACCATCGTTGGTGAGAAGGAGGACACCTGTGGTGTTGCGGTCGAGACGGCCTACTGGATAGATACGCTCTGGGCATACGTCCTTGACAAGATCCATCACGGTCTTGCGCTGCTGAGGATCATCGCTGGTTGTCACGTAATCCTTTGGCTTGTTGAGCAATACATATACCTTCTTCTCCAATGATACTGGTGCGTCATGGAACTTCACCTCATCGGTGCGGAGAATCTTGGTACCCAACTCTGTTACAACCTCACCATTGACTGTAACAACTCCTGCCTGGATGAACTCATCAGCCTCACGGCGAGAGCATACACCTGCATTGGCAAGGAACTTGTTCAAACGCAATGGCTCTGTTGGATCGAAGTTCTCCTCCTTGTACTCAATACGCTTCTTCAAGCTATACTTAGCATTTGGATCATAGCCAGGAGTGTGCTGACGATAGCCACCGCCACGATTGTTGTTGTAGCCACCACGGTTGTTGTTGTAGCCGCCGCCACGGTTGTTGTTGTAACCACCGCCACGGTTGTTGTTGTAGCCACCACCACGGTTGTTGTTGTAGCCGCCACCACGGTTGTTGTTGTAACCACCGCCCTGCTGACGATTCTGATAACCGCCCTGCTGACGTGGCTGGTAACCGCCCTGCTGACGTGGCTGATAACCACCCTGCTGACGAGCCTGATAACCGCCCTGCTGACGTGGCTGGTAACCGCCTTCAGCATCGTTATTATTATTGTTGTAGCGTGGACGATAACCACCTGACTGCTGACGTGGCTGATAACCACCGGCACGATTGTTATTATAGCCACCACCCTGTGGACGACCATAGCCGCCACGTGACTGATAGCCACCACGCTGCTGAGAATGTTCACCATTTGAGCTCTGCAAGCCAGCGCCGAAGCCTTCTGGGCGGAAACCACCCTCGCTATTACTGCTGCCTCTGTCGCTGCTATAAGCACGCTGCGAGTTAATACGTGGACGCTGTGGGCGTCCGTTACTGTGATAATTTCTCTGATAACCACCTGCTGGGTTATAACCTCCCTCACGGGTTCCCTCACTCTCAGTAGATTGACCTTGAGCTTTGTTTTCGATTTCTGAATCCATAGTCATTAATTCTTAATAATAGCCTCACGGCTGGGTTAGTAAATCTTATTTGTTAATATTATAATTAATTATTTCTTTAAAGAGTTTACGCCACATCTATTCCTTAGATACCAGTATAGTTACTTGGGGTAATCGCCATCAATTCTGCCTTCACGCTATCACTAACGTTCAAGCCTTGGATAAATTCATGAATGGTTTCCTCTGTCATGTGCTTATTGGTACGTGTCAAAGCCTTCAGTGCTTCGTATGGATGTGGATATGCCTCACGACGCAAGATGGTCTGTATAGCCTCAGCTACTACTGCCCATGTATTGTTCAAATCTTCCTGCAACTTCTCTTCGTGCAAGATCAACTTGCGCAAGCCTTTCAAGGTGCTCTGAATGGCAATCACACCATGCCCCATAGGTACACCGATGTTGCGAAGAACGGTACTGTCGGTCAGGTCGCGCTGCAAACGGCTTACTGGCAACTTCTGCGCCAAAAACTGAAGGATGGCATTGGCAATACCCAAGTTACCCTCACTGTTCTCGAAGTCGATAGGGTTTACCTTATGAGGCATCGCACTGGAACCTACCTCGCCTGCCTTAATCTTCTGCTTGAAGTACTCCATAGAGATATACATCCAGAAGTCACGATCCAAATCGATGATGATGGTGTTGATACGACGAATGGCATCAAAGATGGCGCCCAGATAGTCGTAATTGCTAATCTGAGTAGTATATTGTTCACGCTCCAAGCCCAACTTTTCGCTGACAAACTTGTTGCCGAATGCCTTCCAGTCGAACTCAGGATAAGCTACGTGGTGGGCATTGTAATTGCCAGTAGCGCCACCAAACTTGGCAGTGATCTTGCAGGCTTTCAAAGAATTGAGCTGTTCTGTGAGACGATAGACATACACCATGATTTCCTTACCCAAACGAGTAGGAGAAGCTGGCTGTCCGTGAGTCTTTGCCAACATTGGAACATCCTTCCACTCATCAGCATAGGTCTGCAACTGAGCAATGAGTTCCTCTACCTGAGGATAGTACACCTGTTCCAGAGACTCCTTGACAGAGAGAGGAACACTGGTATTGTTGATATCTTGAGATGTAAGACCGAAATGGATAAACTCCTTATAAGCATCCAAGCCACCGATCTTATCAAATTCTTCTTTGATAAAATACTCGACAGCCTTCACATCGTGATTGGTTATTTTCTCAATATCCTTCACACGCTGTGCTTCGTTCTCATCCAAATTACGGTAGATGTCACGTAAACGCTCGAAAAGAGCATGATCAAAGGATGCTAATTGCGGCAATGGCAATTCGCACAAAGTAATGAAATACTCTATTTCAACTCTTACACGATAACGAATCAGCGCAAACTCTGAATAATAATTAGCAAGCGCTTCTGTCTTTCCCCTATAACGGCCATCAATAGGTGATATGGCTGTCAACAAATCTAAATTCATAACTAATACGTATTAATATATCTAATTAGGCTGCAAAGGTAGAAAAATAATCTGAGAAGACAGAAGAAATAATGATAAATTAGCTTAAAAAACAAAAAAGGTTCCACAAATATTGTGAAACCTTCCTGGTGGGCGTTGACGGATTCGAACCGCCGACCCTCTGCTTGTAAGGCAGATGCTCTAAACCAGCTGAGCTAAACGCCCTAAAAAAATATTCCCTGCAACTCAAATGAACCACAGGGAACCACCCCTATAGTGGGCGCTGACGGATTCGAACCGCCGACCCTCTGCTTGTAAGGCAGATGCTCTAAACCAGCTGAGCTAAGCGCCCTTACGTTACGTAAAGTTATTTTTGAGTGGGCGTTGACGGATTCGAACCGCCGACCCTCTGCTTGTAAGGCAGATGCTCTAAACCAGCTGAGCTAAACGCCCTTACGTTTCGTAAGCGGGTGCAA
>NZ_QTXV01000043.1:5353-29387 GCF_003461825.1 Prevotella sp. AM42-24
TACGTTTCGTAAGCGGGTGCAAAGGTACGAACTTTATTTCATTCCACCAAATTTTTCCGCAACTTTTTTCTCTTTTTCTTCAAAAAACTTTATTTCCTCCTAAAAATCCCCCTTTTTCCCCTTTCTCATTTCTCATTTGTAATTTCTCATTTCTCATTAAAAAAAAGGAGGATGTGCCACGCTTTTATGACACATCCTCCCTTAAGATATATATCTAATATAGATTAGTCTGCAATCTGAACAGTAGCACGACGGTTGAATGAGATTGGAGAAAGCTCATCTGAACCACCGTTAGCACGAGTAGTGATGTTGCTCTTCTCTACACCCATCTTAACGAGCTCTGCAGCAACAGCCTCTGCACGACCCTCAGAAAGCTTCTGGTTGATCTCTGGAGTACCAGTTGCGTTATCAGCATAACCATTAACGAGCAACTTAGAACCATTCTGCTTAGCGTACTTAGCAATAGCCTGTACGTTAACCAAATCCTGCTGAGAAGCAACGTTGGTCTTGTTGATGTTGAAGAATACAGATACTGGAGTGTTAACAAACTCCTTAACTGCTTCTGGAGTCTCTACTGGCTTCTGCTCAGCAAGCTTCTGCTTCAAACGATCGTTCTCTGCATTAGCATCGTTCAACTTAGCATTGAGTGCATCGAGCTCTGACTGATGGAGAGCATTGATAGCATCTACGTCTGGAGTCTTCTTCCAGTTTGACTTGCCGAGATTGAACTGCAAACCGAGTTCTGCATAGAGGTTGTTATCATGAGAATCCCAACCGCGGTGTCCGTCCTCCCAACCACCATCGATATCACTCTCAATACGGTTCCAACCAGCCTCAAGATAAACATTGAGGTGCTTAGCTACCTTCCAAGTTGACTGGATACCTGCACTGAGGTCCATTGAATAAAAGTTGTGAGTTATTGTACGGCCAATACCACCACCGACGAATGGAATTACATTCCAAACACGGTTCTCATTGTACCCCCAAATCAAGTTGCTGACGTTGAACATGACGTGCTCATTCAAAAGCCAATACTTATTGAACTTACCCTGTGCACCTGTTTCCAGATTATAAACTTCCTTACCCCAGATACCCTGCAACTTGGTACGCAAACCGATACCAGGAGTAAACCACTTACCGATAGCTACAGAAGCACCAGGATTAGAACGGAACTTCTTGAAAGGGCTTGTTGAGAAATTCTGACCGTGCTCCTCGCTTGAATACCAAGCATTCCACTCAGCACCAGCCTGAATAAACCAATTACTCCAGAAAGAGTTTGTAGCAACACTATACTTCTCTGTAGGAGTTGCATCCTGAGCAAATCCACTTAATGAAAGACCAGCAAATGCCAGTACAGCTAATAACTTTTTCATAACTTTAATATTTAACAATCAATATATAATTCATTAAAACAAATCATCTTTTATATTTTGGAGGCAAAATTACTACTTATTTTTTAATTTTTTCCTATTTTCATAAAAAAAAATGCACTTTTTCTAAAAAAAGTTGTCTTTTTTCCATTTTAAACCCCATTTTAGCCTAAAAGATGCTCAATTTCCTGCTGTTTGAGAATACAAAGCACATTTTTGCCATCCGGAGTATAGTTGACATTGCTACATGCAAACAGGTCATTGACAAGGGATTCCATCTCTTCATTGCTCAAAACCTGTCCCTGCGGAATGGCTGCATTTCGTGCCAATGTCAGAGCCAACGACTGATGTACTTCATCCAAAGCCTTCACTCCCTTTTCCTTGGCAGAGAAAACCATATCCTGTACCAGATGTAGCGGGTTTACGCCATCCAGTCCGGTAGGAATTGCATTGACGGCATAACTTCCTCCACCCAGATCATCCAGTTCAAATCCCATCTTGTTCATCTCCGGCAGAAGTTTTTCCAAGATTACTTCGTCGGAAACCGGGAATTGAAGTACCTCCGGGAAAAGGACTTTCTGGGAATGACTCGTCTGTTGCTGAATCTGCTCAAGATATCGTTCATAAAGCACTCTCACATGTGCCCGATGCTGGTCTATGATCATTAGTCCCGACTTCACAGCAGTCATCACATACTTACCTTTATATTGATAATGTGCTGGTGACTTTTCGGCTAAAATACTTTGGGATGTATTGATTTCCGCTTCATTTTCCGACTCAAAGATATCGGCTTCTCTTTCCACCGAATCCTGATCATTCAATCCTTCATACAACTGTTCCCACTGTTCATCCACCGGCTTTGCTGCAGCAGGTTTCCCGGATGACGGGGAGGACTTGAATGGATTGTAATGCGGATTTAAACTAATCTTCGGGGCAGAAGCAGAAGGTATCATATCCGGATTATACACAGGAATATCCGGTTTGTCTTCTGTATCAAAATCGATGGAAGGCACATCATTGAACATTCCAATAGACTCCTTGACGGCTGCCATCAAAATCTGCCAGATAGCCTGTTCGTTTTCAAACTTGATTTCCGTCTTGGTAGGATGGATGTTGACATCGATGTCGTTGGGATTGACATCAAAGTACAGAAAATAAGGCACTTGTTCGCCCTGTGGAACCAATCTGTCGTAAGCAGTCATCACCGCCTTATTGAAATAAGGATGCTTCATATATCGTCCGTTCACGAAGAAGAACTGATGGGCTCCTTTCTTGCGTGCAGCTTCTGGCTTTCCTACAAAACCGGAAATCTTACACATGGTGGTTTCTACGTTGACCGGCAAGAGGTCCTGATTGATACGCTTTCCAAATACATCGATGATGCGCTGTCTGAAATTACCTGCCTTCAGATTAAACAGTTCTGTATTGTTGCTGTGAAGCGTAAAGGCAATCTGCGGATTGACCAGTACGATGCGTTCAAATGCAGTCAGGATATTATTTAATTCCGTGGAATTGGACTTCAGAAATTTGCGGCGTGCTGGGACATTATAGAAAAGGTTGTTCACTGAGAATATGCTTCCCACGGAACAAGAACAAGCTTCCTGTCCCTCAAAACGTGAACCGGAGATGGACAACTGGGTTCCGACCTCATCGCTTTCCTGGCGAGATTTCAGAACCACCTGAGCTACTGCTGCAATAGAAGCCAAGGCCTCACCACGGAATCCATTGGTATGCAGATTAAACAGGTCTTCTGCCTGGCGAATCTTGGAAGTGGCATGGCGCTCAAAAGCCAATCGGGCATCCGTTTCCGACATGCCCTTTCCATCATCGATCACCTGAATACTGGTTCGTCCGGCATCAACAACGGCTACATCTATTTTTTTAGCACCTGCATCAACTGCGTTTTCCACCAGCTCCTTAATCACTGAAGCTGGACGCTGGATGACTTCTCCCGCCGCAATTTGATTGGCGACAGAATCAGGCAATAATTGAATGATATCGCTCATCTTTTATAATATTACTTTTTCAGAATCATCGAGACGGCTCAATCCCCTGAAGCCGTCCCGCCTTTGTTTTCGGAAAGCATCTGTAAAGGCGCAGCATGGCGCTTGATCACCTTCAACTGCTGGTCTTTCCTCTTTCCTCTCCATACAAAAATATCATTTTTATCCTTTGGACGGATATCGTCAAACCAAGCGAAATTAGGGAGTTTCAACTTGGCTGGCGGCACCTGGGTTATCGGATAGAAGGTACCTACGGACTTATTGGCCCATATCTTCTGCAACTGTCTTTCTGGAGACAAGTACATTCTCATCGTATCGGTCTCCATATAGTTCATGCCGACCAGTGAACTATCCTTATCATTGGTAAGGAAATAGATGGTCTGCACATTTCCTATAGACTCGCCCATCCGCGCCTGTCCGTTTTCGAAGTAGGCCTTCATCTCCTTGGAAGTTACCTGATTGAAATGCACACTGTCTGGCATTTCATCTACAGAGAGGGCTTGTCCGATGACATGAGCCATGCGCACCGTGGAGTCATTCATGTAAACCTTGATGACCTCGCCAAGAAGTTGACGATTCAGATTCCAGACAATCGGGTCTTTATACATCGTCATACATGAGTCCTGGGAATTAAATACCATGGAATCGCAAACTGCCTGGACATCCTGTCGGTAAGCTCGCACTTTGCTGTAAGCATGCACCTTGCGATAAACAGAATCGGTATTGATATGGAAGGTATAAATCTTCATGGTATCTGAATGCACCCACAAAGTATCCTTCTGCGAATAATCAATGGCTACCGGATTGCGGGTGGCAAAACCATATCCTGTCTTTTCATTATAACGCAAATAGTTGCAGTGAAGGGTATTGCGGTTTCTCTTATCATTGTAAATCACATTACCGAAGCCCTGACTGTTTCCGTCTTTCACATAGTAAAGACTATCACCCGTAATGGTCTTGTCCTTATCCACTAAAGTGGAGCGGCCATACAACCGGGCACGATCTGTCTTGGTATTATAATATCCATCTGCAGTATTGACCACGCTGGAGCCGGAGACAATTCGGGAAGGACCTACCATGTGGGCAGTTGATTTCCTCACATCATAATATAAGGTATCTGTAGTCACGAGATCCTTGCCACTACGGAGTTTCACATTGAAGACAAACTTAGCTTCACGTGTTTTGGTATGATATTCACCCCAATCTGAAACAAGACGGTCCTTGCCATCAATCAGCGTTCCACCTTCGAAGAAGTTGGCCATTTCATACAAACGGTCATAATCCAAGCTATCGGTACGGAGGACTTGTCTGCGATGGTGCAAAACCACATTTTTGCGGGCTCTCATCATCTGCATCAAACCGTCATATTCTGCCCTGTCACAAACCAAGGACAAAGTATCACCCTGACGGAAATGCACATGTCCGAATGCCTTCACCGAATTGGTGTTTTGATAAAAATAGGCACTGTCGCAAGTAAGATGCGCTCCCTGATGAAGAAACGAAACCTTGCCTTTGACAATCTGCGCATCAGGATTATTACCAAACATATCATACTTCAGCTCATCCGCATGAAGAAGGTAAACACGGTCGCCATGTGGACGATGAGCTCTTTTCTTAGGACTCTGCATGGCTTGCACCAAACAAAACCCAAATAGGCATAGAATCAGCAGAAGCTTGATTCTATGCCTGTTATTATTATTGAGAAAGTTCTTACTTATCATTTAACCCAGCCTTGATATTCAAATTTACAATTTTTGTAGCGATCGTTCATACGCACATAAGTACGCTTGATTTTATCAACCACCCAATCATGCAAAGTTTTCTCACGTTCTTTAGCCAAGACAACATCCTTCATCACCTGGAAATCCTCTGTAATGGTAGCACGATGTCCTTCCACTTTATTGAGAAGTTTAACGATAGCACAAGTTGTCTTTCCTCTGGAATTGATCATGGTGAAAGGTGCAGAGATTTCTCCTACCTTCATCGTGTCAATAGCACGAGCCACCTCTGTAGGAAGGTCCTTCAACTGGAATCGGGATGTACGAGTTCCGCCCTGGGTAGTATTGACCATCAAACCCTTGTTGGAACGGGTATCCTTATCATCAGAAATGACCGTTGCTGCATCCTCGAATGTGAACTTCTTGTTTCTGATGTCAGTAGCTATCGAATCCAATCTTGACAAAGACTTATCAATGGCCTCCTGAGATACATTTGGCTTCAGAAGAATGTGGCGAACCTTGATTTTATCACCTCGCTTATCTATCAACTGGATGATATGATAACCGAACTCAGACTCTACGATTTTGGAAATCTTCTTAGGGTCTGTCAAGTTGAACGCTACATTGGCGAATGCAGGATCCAACATACCACGACCTACATAATCCATTTCACCACCCATACGTGCAGAACCCGGGTCTTCTGAATAAAGACGCGCCAAGGTAGCGAAAGAAGTTTCACCCTTATTGACACGATCGGTAAAATCACGCAGCTCGTTCTTGACACGAGTGATTTCCTCCATGGAAATCTTAGGCTGGTTGGTCAATATTTCCACCTCCACTTCTGTTGGCACAAAAGGTATGCTGTCGGCAGGAAGATTCTTGAAATACTGTCTCACCTGTGCAGGAGAAACCTTGATATCCTTGACCAATTCTTCCTTCATCTTCTGTATCAGCTGACGATTCTTGAAATCATCATGCATGGATTGGCGCATCTGTGAGATACTCTGCTTTCTATATTCCTCCAACTTCTCACGAGAACCCGCAAGCGAAACCCAGTAATTGATTTGCTCATCAATGCCATTCATAACCTCCGACTCCGATACCTCAATACTATCGATAGCCGCCTGATGCAAGAACAACTTCTGCAGGGCTATCTGCTCTGGAATAGAACAATCCGGATCGCCTGCATACTTGATGCCTTCAGCCTCACTCTGCAAACGGGTAGCCTCAACCTCAGACTTCAATATAGGTTCGTCACCTACTACCCATATCACCTCATCTACAATACTGGCTTCATTAATCACCTGACTGTCACCAGGAGTTGAATCCACTTGAGAAGAGTCTGCATCCTGCGCAGCAAAGCCACACAATGCTTTGTTGGCATTAGCAGAAATACCAACCAAGAACAACAAAGCAACAAATGCCAGACCTATTTTATTTTCAAGATTCATGAATTTTCCTTTTTAATGTTTATTGACTGTATCCAGGACTTTCTCGTCCACAAATACAGGATATTTCTTTCTCAATGTTGCCACCCAATCTTTCTCCAACTGGTCCTGATAGTCGGCAACAACCAAAGCCTTCACGTCAGTATAATCCTCTGGACCCTTTTTCAGAACTTTTCCGAAAGTAGCATCGAAAGGATAATCCTTGACTGCCTGCACCGTAGTATCCTTATGGAAAACCATCTTATCTACCAATGCATGATCACCTTGCTTAAATATACCCTTTTCAACACGGATACGGATCACCGAATCCTTATTGAAAGTATTACGCAGGATTTCAGCCCATTCTACAAAAGGCTTGCCCTTTACACTCTTTTTAACCGCCTTGATATCGGCTTCATTCTTCACATGATAGGCGATCCCCTTAAAGCGAGGCTGTTCCCACTTATATTTCTTCTTATTCTTGGCAAAATAGGAAGCCAATCCTTGTTCATCTTTTGCCGCTTTATCCCATACAAGACGATTGCTGATCTCATACAACAAGAGACCGTCGTGATATTCCTGTATCAGATATTTCAAGTCAGAATCCTTAGCAGACAACTCTTCAGCCTTCTTCTCCAATAAAGTTTCCTTGGCAGAAGAAGATTGCTCGTTTTTAACTAAAGAATCCAATTTCTCATCAATAATTTTTTCTCTAATACCCCTTGCATCAATAAAACGATAAATATCATTCTTCAAGGAGTCATAAGGAAAGAAATTCTGTTTACCATTCAATTTAATGATATGGTAGCCAAACTCAGACAATACAGGAGCATGCAACTTACCCACCTTCATGGAATAAGCAGCATCCTCGAAAGCCTTGACTGTCTGTCCTCTGGTAATCCAAGGCAACTCGCCACCTTTCTGGGCAGTTCCCTTGTCATCAGAATATTTCTTAGCCATCTCTGCAAAATCTGCACCGCGACTCAAGACCTTATAAATAGAATCAGCCTTTGCCTTAGCTGCATTCTGTTCTGCAGGAGTAGCTTTCTGGTTAAGTAAAATCAAGATGTGAGCAGGCTTAACCATACCACCTGCTCCATCTATACGCTCTTGAGTTTCTTTATAAATCTTACGCGCCTCTTTCTCCACATCATCTGATGTAATAAAAGAAGGTCTCACCTGTTGATCTCTATAAGTTTCAAATTCCTTCTTAAAAGAAGACAAGGTATCAACCTTTGCATCCAATGCCGCCAAAACCTTCAATTTGTAGTTGACAAACAAATCCACATACTCCTTTACGGTTTTCTTGTCAATGACGCCATTAGAATTGTTCTTATTATAAGAGTACTCAAATTCAGAACGAGTAACAGGCTTGCCGTTAATCGTCATAACTGTAGGATCATTTTGAGCAAAAGCTATGCTCCCCGAAAGAAGCATAGCAGAAATCAGCGCATAAAATTTCATATCAAATTAATTATTCTGGACGACTATAGTTTGGAGCCTCACTTGTGATTGTGATATCATGTGGATGGCTCTCCAATACACCAGCATTAGTAATACGGGTAAACTTCGCATTGTGAAGATTTCCGATAGTGGCAGCACCACAATAGCCCATACCTGAACGCAAGCCACCAATCAACTGGTAGATAACTTCCTGAACGGTTCCTTTGTAAGGAACACGACCTGCGATTCCTTCTGGTACCAATTTCTTCGCATCCTTTGTATCACCCTGGAAATAACGGTCCTTAGAACCATTCTTCTGCTCCATTGCTTCCAAAGAACCCATACCGCGATAGCTCTTGAACTTACGGCCATTGAAGATAATAGTATCACCAGGACTTTCCTCAGTACCTGCAACAAGTGAACCAATCATTACGCAGCTACCACCGGCAGCCAATGCCTTAACGACATCACCAGAATAGCGGAGACCACCATCAGCAATCAATGGAACACCAGTGCCCTGCAATGCTGAATATACATCATAGATAGCGCTCAACTGAGGAACACCTACACCGGCAACCACACGAGTAGTACAGATAGAACCTGGGCCAATACCTACTTTCACGCCATCAGCACCATTTTCAACCAGATACTTAGCAGCAGCACCTGTTGCAACATTACCAACGACAACATCTACGTTAGGGAAAGCAGCCTTAACCTGATGCAACTTCTCAACTACACCCTTAGAATGACCATGGGCAGTATCGATAACGATAGCATCAGCACCTGCTTCAACCAAAGCCTTGGCACGATCTAAAGTATCTACAGTGACACCAACACCTGCAGCCACACGGAGACGACCCTTCTCATCCTTGCAAGCCATCGGTTTATCCTTAGCCTTGGTGATATCCTTATAGGTAATCAAACCAACAAGATGATTAGCGTTGTCAACTACTGGCAACTTCTCAATTTTATTTTCCTGAAGAATCTGGGCAGCTGCAATCAAGTCTGTCTGAAGATGTGTAGTTACAAGATTTTCACTTGTCATGACCTCATCAATCTTCTTGTCCAAATGACGCTCAAAACGAAGGTCACGGTTTGTAACAATACCAACCAAGTGATTCTCGTCATCAACTACAGGAATACCACCGATATGATAATCATGCATCATATCAAGAGCGTCCTTCACTGTACTGCCACGACGGATAGTGACAGGGTCATAAATCATACCATTCTCAGCACGCTTAACGATAGCGACCTGACGAGCCTGTTCCTCGATAGTCATGTTCTTGTGAATCACACCGATACCACCTTCACGGGCGATAGCAATCGCCATTGAAGCCTCAGTAACAGTGTCCATCGCAGCTGTGACGAATGGAACATTCAACTCGATGTTACGAGAAAATCTGGTTTTCAACTCTACCTCTTTAGGCAGTACCTCTGAATAAGCAGGAATAAGAAGGACGTCGTCGTAAGTGAGACCGTCCATTACAATTTTATCTGCAACAAATGATGACATATTGTAACCTTTTAAAAATTTATTGCGTGCAAATTTAGCAATAATATTTCAGATAAGACGCACTTTTTACGATTTTCTTACCTTATTAAAGCTATTTAACGTGATTAGTTGGCTTGTTCCGACAAGAACTTGATTCTGACGAGTCTAATTTCATCCTCAGAATAATCTTCTCCAAGCTCTTCTACAGCAGTATTCAAGTCATCTGTCTCGCTTTCCATAAAGTAGTCATAAATATCATCTACGTGATCATCATCTACGACTTCTTCTATGAAATAATCGATATTCAACTTGGTTCCGCTATAGACAATGGCTTCTATCTCGTCAAGAAGTTCCTCGAACTCCAAGCCTTTTGCCTCTGCCAAGTCATCCAAATCAATCTGGCGATCGATGCTCTGGATGATAGATACTTTCAGCATAGACTTCTTGGCAACAGTACGCACACGGAGTTCTTCTGGCCGTTCTATCTCATTATCCGCACAATATTTTTTGATCAACTCACAGAATTCCTTACCAAAGCGTTTTGCCTTACCTGCACCGACGCCTTGTACATTCTGAAGTTCCTGCATATTAATAGGATACATAGTTGCCATTTGCTCCAAAGAAACATCCTGGAAGATGACATAAGGAGGCAGTTTGTGCTTCTTGGCAAAGTTCTTGCGCAAATCCTTCAACATAGAATATAATTGCGGATCCAAAGCTCCACAACTACCTTCACTACTGGTTTCTGCTTCGTAATCATCCTTAAACTCTCTGTCTTCCACTATCATGAATGACTCAGGATTCTTGATAAATCTCTTACCTGCAGCAGTCAGTTTAAGAAGTCCATAATTCTCAACGTCTTTCTTGAGATATCCACAAAGCAAGGCCTGGCGAATAACTGGATTCCACAATTTATTATCCATATCTTCACCTGCGCCGAATTCTTCCAGATCATTGTGCTTATGAGACACAATGTCATCCGTACCTCTACCTTTCACAAAGTCGATAATATACTCCTGACGGAAATTCTCCTTGACCGCAGCTACGGCCTGAAGCACTACCAAGAGAGCATCCTTCGCCTCGATCTTCGTTGTAGGATGCAGACAGTTGTCACAGTTATGGCAATTTTCCTCAGAATATTCCTCACCGAAATAATGGAGAAGCATCTTGCGACGGCAAACTGAAGACTCTGCATAAGCAGCAGTTTCCTGCAGTAATTGTCTGCCTATGTCTTGCTCAGCCACAGGTTTGTTTTCCATAAACTTCTCCAGTTTTCTCAAGTCTTTTCGGGCATAAAAGGCAATACATATACCTTCACCACCATCTCGGCCGGCACGACCCGTCTCCTGATAATATCCTTCCAGACTCTTTGGAATATCGTAATGGATTACAAAACGCACATCCGGCTTGTCAATACCCATACCAAAGGCAATGGTGGCCACTATTACATCGATTTTCTCCATCAGGAAATCATCCTGAGTCTGAGAACGAGTAGCAGAATCAAGACCAGCATGATATGGAGCAGCCTTTATCTCGTTGGCTTTTAATATCTCAGCCAATTCCTCCACTTTCTTGCGAGACAAGCAATAAATGATACCGCTCTTGCCAGGATGCTGACGGATGAACATAATAATCTGTCTATCAATATCCTTTAGCTTTGGGCGTACCTCATAATATAAGTTGGCGCGATTAAAGGAACTTTTAAATTCCTTGGCATCCGCAATACCCAGACTTTTCTTGATATCAGTTCGCACTTTATCTGTAGCAGTGGCAGTAAGGGCAATGACAGGCGCATTACCAATCTCATTGATAATCGGACGGATTCGCCTATATTCTGGACGGAAATCATGTCCCCATTCAGAAATACAATGAGCTTCATCAACTGCATAGAAGGAAATCTTGACGGTCTTCAAGAAATCCACATTATCCTCTTTTGTCAAAGACTCAGGAGCCACATAGAGGAGTTTGGTCTTTCCAGACAGGATATCTTCCTTCACCTTTTCTATTGCCGATTTGTTGAGGGAAGAGTTCAAATAATGTGCCACACCATCATCTTCACTGAGACCATTGATGACATCTACCTGATTTTTCATCAATGCTATCAATGGAGAAATGACAATGGCCGTTCCCTCCATGATGAGAGAAGGCAACTGATAACACAAACTCTTTCCACCTCCAGTAGGCATAAGCACAAATGTATCATGGCCACTCATCAGATTTCTGATGATAGCTTCCTGCTCGCCTTTAAACTTATCAAAACCGAAATAGCGCTTAAGCTGACCTGTAAGATTAACCTGTTCTGCCATATTCAACTTATCAATTAAAAATCTTTTTTTATGTTCTATGGTATAAGTCCAATGGGAATTACCCCATTGAACTTTTATGCTGACTCCAATTTTTGCAAATGAGCCTTATCTAATTGCGACTTTGCATATTCCAAAGTCACCTTAAACTTCTTAACTTTCTTGGATGGGATTTCAAACATGGCATCCATCATAATTGCCTCTACAATAGAACGGAGTCCACGTGCACCCAATTTGTATTCTACAGCCTTATCAACTATACAATCCAATGCATCCTCATCGAAAGACAATTCAATACCATCCATCTCCATCAGCTTGATATACTGTTTCACAATAGAATTCTTTGGCTCTACCAAAATCTTACGCAAAGCCGCTCTGTCCAATGGATTCAGATAGGTAAGAACTGGCAAACGACCAATGATTTCAGGTATCAGACCAAAAGACTTCAAGTCTTGTGGCAGGATATATTTCATCAAATCAGACTTATCGATGTTTCTGACATTCTGAACTGAATTATAACCAACGACATGTGTATTGAGGCGCTGGGCTATCTTCTGCTCTATGCCATCAAAAGCACCACCACAGATAAAGAGGATATTTCTTGTATCGACATGGATATAATCCTGATCAGGGTGCTTTCTTCCTCCCTTTGGCGGAACGTTGACCATTGTTCCTTCCAAAAGTTTCAGCAAGCCCTGCTGTACACCCTCACCACTTACATCACGGGTAATAGAAGGATTATCGCTCTTACGTGCAATCTTATCTATCTCATCAATAAAGACAATACCCCTTTCAGCGGCAGCTACATCATAATCGGCTACTTGGAGCAATCGGCTCAAGATGCTCTCTACATCCTCACCCACGTAGCCAGCTTCTGTAAATACAGTGGCATCTACGATGGTAAAAGGAACATCCAGCAACTTGGCTATGGTTCGGGCAAGCAGCGTCTTACCTGTACCTGTGCTTCCTACCATAATAATATTACTCTTTTCGATTTCCACACCATCATCAGTCTTCTGCTGCTGCAAACGCTTATAATGGTTATAAACGGAAACTGACAAATAGCGCTTAGCTTCATCCTGACCTATTATATACTCATCAAGATACTTCTTGATTTCAATAGGCTTTGGAACATCTTTAAGTTCAAAAGAACTATTTTTATCATCCTTTAAAACTCCTGTTGACTGGACTATATCCCAGGCCTGACGCGCACAATCCTCACAGATAAAACCACTGATACCAGTAATCAGCAGTTTCACCTCAGTTTCATTACGTCCACAGAAGCTACATACTTTCTTCGGCATACCTTATTATATATATATTATTTTCTCACCAAAATAGAATCAATCATACCATATTCCTTTGCCTCTTCTGCTGTCATCCAGTAATTTCTATCACTGTCTGCCCATACTTTCTCATATGGAGTATGAGAATGGTTAGAAATAATCGTATATAATTCTTTCTTGAATTTTTGAATTTCCTTTGCTTCAATCTCGATATCAGAAGCCTGACCCTGAACACCGCCAAGTGGCTGATGAATCATCACGCGGCTATGAGGCAAAGCGGCACGCTTACCCTCCTGACCCGCAACAAGAAGAACTGCGCCCATAGAAGCAGCCATACCTGTACAGATAGTAGCCACATCTGAAGAAATAAACTGCATGGTGTCATAAATACCCAAACCTGCAGTCACGCTGCCACCAGGACTATTAATATAAATAGAAATATCCTTGCCGCTATCTACAGAATCCAAATAAAGCAACTGTGCCTGAAGTGTATTTGCAGTATAGTCATCAATCTCAGTACCCAAGAAGATGATACGATCCATCATCAGTCGAGAGAAAACATCCATCTGAGTCACATTGAGCTGGCGCTCCTCCAGAATATAAGGGTTCAAATACTTAGCCTGCGACTTGATGACGTCATCAAGCACCATTCCATTTATACCAAGATGCTTGGTTGCATATTTTCTAAAATCATTCATATTACATCAATTATTATTCAAATTTATATACGAAAATCGAGGTTATCGACCTCCATATCTCGTTCCGTGGAACAAAGATAATAAAAAAAGTCGATAACCTCGAAATAAATCTGATATTTTTTCTAAAAAAATATTATTCTTGCATCATCTTGTTGAAATCCTCAACAGAAATCTCCTTTTCGTTCAACTTAACAACAGTCTTCAATGTTGTAGCCAACTTACGGTCGATAGCACGATCTACCAATGCCTCAGTAGAGTTACCCTTCTTGAGAATCTCATTTGCATAGTTCTCAACATACTCCTCAGGAATGTTGGCCATACCATACTGAGCGAACTGTGCACGAGCTGCTTCCTTTGCTGTCTCCTTGACATCTTCGTCGTTAATCTTGATATCCTGAGCCTTGATAAGCTGCTCCTTGATCAAATGCCAAGTCAACTCCTTAAGGCTCTCCTCGTAGTTCTTCTCTACGAAGTCCTCGCCCTTATCCTTATTGTTAGCCAACATGATACGCTTCAACAATGCATCTGGGAATTCCAACTTGCCAACCTTCTTCTCGCAATGAGCACGAACATCAAGGAGGAACTTATAGTCAGAGTCACCTACCAACTGTGCCTGCAAGCCCTCAGCAATCTTAGCACGGAAAGCAGCCTCGTCCTTCACATCTGTATCCTCACCAAGAGCCAACTTGAAGAGCTCCTCGTTTACCTCATGCTTCTTGAAACGCTGGATTTCTGTAATCTGATAGCTGAACTCAGACTCCAAATCCTTCACAGAATCACGCTCAATTTTCAAGAGCTGAGCTACCTCTGTATCGTTATCTGGATAAGCCTTCTTAGGATTGAATGTGATGATATCACCTACCTTTGCATCATTGAAAAGGTTCTTCTGCTCTTCTACCTTAATGTAGCTTGGCATCATAACGGCAGCCTCTACAGTAATGCCACCTTCCTTGGTGTTACCATTCTCGTCCAACTCACGCAAGTCACCCTTCAGCATATCATTCTCCTGATAAACCTCAGCCTTCTCATAGCTACCAGAACGAGAAGCGTACATTTCTACCTGCTGATCAAGAATCTTATCATCAACAGTGATATTGTAGTAATCTACCTTATCACGACCAGAAAGAGCAACCTTGAACTCTGGAGCAACAGCGATGTCAAACATGAATGTATAAGGACTATCCTTCTCAATATCAACTGGCTCCTGCTTCTCTGATGGGAGAGGCTCACCGAGCATCTGGATATTATTGTCCTGTACATACTTGTAAATCTGCTGGCCTACGAGCTTGTTGATAGCCTCCATTTTTACAGATGCACCAAACTGACGCTTAATCATGCCCATAGGAGCCTGACCTGGACGGAAACCAGGAACGTTAGCTTTTTTACGATAGTCCTTCAATGTCTTCTCGACATCATTCTTGTAATCCTCCTCTTCGACAACGAGGGTCAAAAGACCATTAATCTTGTCAGGATTTTCAAATGAAATTTTCATCTTGATGTTTTGTTTTTATATTATTAATTATTTTCTTCTTAATATTTTAATAGTTCGTCAACACGATTGGCTTGCAAAATTACGCATAATTCGTGAATATACCTAATATATAAGAGAAAAATTTGTTTTTTTAACCATCTTCCTCTGCTTCTTTGGCTCTTTTCTGCTCATCAATGAGCTGAAAGTCTTTCTTACGAAGCACAAAACTATTACTTAAATACTTCTCACGAACCACCTTGTTGGTTGCCAAATCCTCCGGTTTACCCTGAAACAGGATTTTTCCTTCAAACAAAAGATAGGCACGGTCGGTAATAGTCAGCGTCTCCTGCACATTATGGTCGGTAATCAGAATTCCAATATTGCGATATTTCAGACGCCAGACAATGTGCTGAATATCTTCCACAGCAATAGGATCGACACCGGCAAAAGGCTCATCCAACATAATGAACTTCGGATCAATGGCCAGACAACGGGCAATCTCGGTACGTCGACGCTCACCACCAGACAACTGATCACCCTTGTTTTTACGAACCTTATTGAGACGGAATTCATTAATCAGACTTTCCAACTTTTCCAACTGATAGCTGCGTGGTTTACCCGTCATTTCCAGTACAGACAAGATATTGTCCTCGACACTCATCTTCCGAAAGACACTTGCCTCCTGAGGCAAATAACCGATACCAGCACGGGCACGTTTATACACAGGATAATTGGTAATATCCTGATCACCCAGATAGACATGACCTTCATTAGGTACAACCAAACCAGTAGTCATATAGAAAGAAGTAGTCTTACCTGCACCATTTGGTCCAAGCAAACCTACAATTTCTCCCTGCTTCACATTGATGGTAACACCATTGGCAACAGTTCTTTTACCATAACGCTTCACCAAACCCTCTGTTCTGAGAACCAGTTTTTCGCCACAATCCGACTGCTGTTGAGTATTAATTATTTCGTCCATAATTTGCATTTTTAGAGTGAAGAACTATTCATTCTCCGCATTTTTGGTGCAAAAATACTAAAAAACAAGCAAATATCACTTATAAAATCAAAAAACTATTCATTATATAGTAGTTTTTTAGAGGATTTTGGTTACTTTTGCACCATTAAACAGAGATTTATTAGCATGTTAATAACGAAATGGCTTACCACCTTCGGTAAATATCTTATCTTAATGGGGCGTTCTTTTTCACGTCCAGAGCGACTACGCATGTTTCTGAAACAATATGTGAAAGAAATGTCACAGTTGGGTGTCAACTCCATTGGCATCGTACTGCTCATATCATTCTTCATAGGAGCAGTGATCTGTATCCAGATGAAATTAAACATCCAAAGTCCTTGGATGCCAAGATGGGTATCGGGTTACACCACACGTGAAATCATGCTCTTGGAGTTTTCTTCCAGTATCATGTGTCTGATTCTTGCAGGAAAGGTAGGTTCCAATATTGCATCAGAGCTGGGAACCATGAGAGTTACCCAACAGATAGATGCTCTGGATATCATGGGGGTAAATTCTGCCTGTTACTTGATCTTACCTAAAATCTTAGCTTTGGTTACTATCATGCCTTTTCTGGTAATTTTCAGTTCAGGCATGGGCATTATTGGTGCTTATGGTACTGCTTACATCGGACATATTTTGCCTCCAGACGACCTGACATTGGGACTCCAGCATTCATTCAATCAATGGTTTGTATGGATGAGTATCATCAAGAGTTTGTTTTTTGCATACATCATCGCCAGTGTATCATCTTTTTTCGGTTATACGGTGGAAGGCGGTTCTGTAGAAGTGGGTAAAGCTTCCACAGATGCTGTAGTCAGCTCAAGTGTTTTAATACTCTTTTCTGATGTATTCCTTACACAAGTGCTTTCATAACAACTCAAATACCTCAAATTATTCTATAAGATTATGATTGAAGTTAAAAACTTAACAAAGTCTTTCGGTGACAAGACTGTTCTCAACAATATAAATATGGTATTTGAGACCGGCAAAACCAATTTGATTATTGGTCAAAGCGGCTCAGGTAAGACTGTGTTGATGAAAAATCTTGTTGGATTGTTAGAACCAACAAGTGGTGAAGTGCTCTATGACGGGCGCAATTTCGTACAGATGTCCAAGAAAGAAAAGGTATTCATGCGCCGAGAAATGGGTATGATTTTTCAAAGTGCAGCTCTCTTCGATTCCCTGCCGGTTTTAGAAAACGTGATGTTTCCTCTCGACATGTTTTCCAACATGAATTACAAGGAAAGAGTTAAAAGAGCACAGGAATGTCTTGACCGCGTAAACCTGATTGATGCACAACACAAATTTCCAGGTGAGATTTCTGGAGGTATGCAGAAGCGTGTTGCCATCGCACGCGCTATTGTCATGAATCCCAAGTATTTGTTCTGTGACGAGCCAAACTCTGGTCTTGACCCAAAAACATCATTGGTCATAGACGAATTACTCTCAGGCATCACTAAGGATTACAACATGACAACTATCATAAATACCCACGATATGAACTCTGTAATGGGTATCGGTGAAAATATCTGTTTTATCTACCAAGGGGAAAAAGAATGGCAAGGTAACAAGAATGAAGTCATTTCATCCACAAACGAAAAACTGAACGACCTTGTATTTGCTTCAGACCTCTTCCGCAAGGTAAAGGAAGTTGAAATGAAAGAAGCAAAACCATAATAATACAGAAAATAAAAAAGCTACCAGCAAAGAGCTGATAGCTTTTTTTATTTTCATCTCATTTTCCAATCACCACGGACCAGTACCATGGGCACAACAACCTGTTCTTTAGTACTGTCACCATACACCATCTGTAAGAAAACATCAGCCACATGGCGAGCAGTATCAGCCTTGGCATGCAGAACATGAATACCTGCCAGTCCCTTATGTTCTTCTTGCTGCTGCTCCATAAACATCTGGGCATTCAGCAACAATTGCTCATGATAACCTTTAGGAATACGATTCGGCTGATTGTATCCAGCCACAAAATCATTATATTTCCCCTCTAAGAGCAAGTCATAATAACCCTTGGCTGCAATCCCGGCAAAATAACCAGGATCAGGAGTTTCCTTCTTACACGAAGCAAATACCAATCCTATGCTCAATATCATGAAAAACAAGAATTTCTTCATCTTATCTCCAATTACTTTTGACGGATAAAAACATTAATTGGACAGCCATGCAAAGACCAGTTCTCGCGAATCTTGTTCTCCAAGAATCTACGATAATTCTCCTTCACATACTGTGGCAAGTTGGCATAGAACACAAACGACGGAATCGTAGTGTTAGGCAACTGTGTACAATATTTGATTTTGATGTACTTACCCTTAACACTCTGAGGAGGAAAAGCCTCAATGATAGGAAGCATCACCTCATTCAGTTTGGAGGTTCCAATGTGAACCTTACGGTTCTGATAAACCTGCTTAGCAGTTTCCAAAACTCTGAAAATACGCTGCTTAGTCAAGGCAGAAGCAAAGATGATTGGGAAGTCAACGAATGGAGCCATACGCTTGCGGATAGCATTCTCGAAGGTATCGATAACCTTTTGATTCTTTTCCTCTACTAAGTCCCATTTATTCACAACAACAACCAGACTCTTATTATTCTTCTGGATCAACTGGAAAATATTCATATCCTGAGTCTCAATACCACGGGTAGCATCAAGCATCAAGATACACACATCACTATTTTCTATTGCACGGATAGAACGCATGACAGAATAGAACTCCAGATCCTCGCTTACCTTGTTTTTACGACGAATACCAGCAGTATCTACCAGATAGAAATCAAAGCCAAACTTATCGTATCTCGTATAGATACTATCACGGGTCGTACCTGCGATTTCAGTCACGATATTACGATCCTCACCAATAAATGCATTGATAATACTGCTCTTACCGGCATTAGGACGACCAACTACAGCAAAACGTGGAATATCTTCATCAATACTTTCCTCCGGATTATCCTGGAGTTTATCCAAAATCATATCCAGCAAGTCACCTGTTCCACCACCTGTAGCTGCACTAATACACTGAGGATCACCCAATCCTAACTTATAGAACTCAGCTGCCTGATAATATTCAGCACTATTATCTACTTTGTTGGCTACGAGGATTACAGGTAATTTTGCACGACGGAGAATAAGCGCAACATCCTCATCCCAGTCCGTCAAACCGGTATTTACATCCACCAGGAAGAGAACCAGATCAGCCTCCTCTGTAGCTACCAGAACCTGTTTACGGATAGCATCTTCAAAAATATCATCTGATTTAACGACCCAACCTCCAGTGTCCACTACAGAAAATTCTCTACCATTCCAACTGCACTTACCATATTGGCGGTCACGAGTAGTACCAGCCGTATCGCTAACAATAGCACGACGAGATTGAGTCAAACGATTGAATAAAGTAGATTTACCCACATTTGGGCGACCTACAATTGCTACTAAATTTGCCATAAAAGTCATTTTTCCTCCTTCCTTTAGGAGGCTTCAAGGATGTGGTCTCTGCATCCAAGTTAAAAATTTGCCGAAGCTGACCATGCTCCGGCCCTCGCCAATCAGCGAGAGTAACTCCCTCGATTACATTCAGGGAGTTATGTTTTATAAAGATTACTCCGGATTATATCCGAAAGCATCCAATTCTTTCTGAGAACTACGCCAATCCTTATCAACTTTGACGAAAGTTTCCAGGAAAATTTTCTTATCGAAGAATTTTTCCAAAGCCTTGCGCGATTCCGTGTTTACCTTCTTCAGCGCAATACCTTGATGACCAATGATAATACCCTTCTGAGAATCACGCTCTACGTAAATCACAGCGTTGATATGAATCTTATGTTCATCTTCCTTAAAGCGCTCCACTCTTACCTCTACAGAATATGGAATTTCCTTATCATAATAAAGAAGAATCTTTTCACGGATAATCTCAGAAACAAAGAAACGAGCAGGTTTATCTGTCAACTGATCCTTGTCAAAAAAAGCAGGCGACTCAGGCAACAGTTCTTTGATACGCTTCAAAAGCATATCTACTCCAAACTTATTCTTAGCAGAAATAGGTAAGATTTCAGCATCAGGCAACAAAGAGTGCCATTTCTCAACAATATCCCCTAATTTAGTTTGGTCGCTCTCATCAATTTTGTTAATCAACAGCAAGACAGGAATAGTCATCTTTCGTACCTTTTCCAGAAAATCCAGATTTTTTTCAGGATTTTCCACGACGTCGGTAACATAAAGAAGAACATCAGCATCAGCCAATGCACTCTCCGAGAATGCAAGCATCATCTCCTGCATCTTGTAATTTGGCTTCAAGACACCAGGAGTATCAGAAAACACAATCTGCATATCATCGGTATTAACAATACCCATGATACGATGACGAGTAGTTTGAGCCTTAAAAGTAGCGATACTGATACGTTCGCCCACCAATTGATTCATCAGTGTACTCTTACCAACATTAGGATTACCTACTATATTGACGAAACCTGCCTTATGCATAAGCAAACTTGATTTAAGCTAAAAAGACGCATCTCTTATGAGAAATAAGAAAGATGCGTCTTTTTTATTTTTGGATTTTATTATTTTATTATTTTCCGTAAGCAGAGCCATCATAAGCCCACTTATAGAAGGATGCACCATGTACAAATCCAGCACCAAAAGCAGTAAAGATGATATTATCACCCTTCTTGAGTTTACTTTCAGCATCCCACAATGCCAAAGGAATTGTAGCTGCACTTGTATTACCATAATGATCGATGTTGACAACAACCTTGTCCAAAGGAATACCAGCACGCTTGGTAACCGCCTCGATAATACGGAGGTTTGCCTCGTGAGGAATTACCCAGTTTACATCGTCTGCTGTCAAGTTATTCATCTCCATGATTTTCATCACATCGTTGCTCATATCAGTTACCGCATAGCGGAAAACTGTACGACCCTCCTGATAGAGGTAATGCATGCGATGATCTACAGTAAAGCGAGATGGAGGACAAACAGAACCACCAGCCTTCATATGAAGGAAAGGCAAGCCTTTACCATCAGTACGCAGGTATGAGTTCTGAACACCTACATTTTCTTCCTCTGTTGCCTCGACAAGAACTGCGCCTGCTCCGTCACCGAAGAGTACGCATGTTGCACGGTCTGTATAATCTACCAAAGAAGACATTTTATCAGCACCGATAACAATAATCTTCTTAAAGCGTCCACTTTGAATCATGCTGGCAGCAACATCAAGTGAATACAAGAATCCGCAGCAAGCTGCAGAAAAATCAAATGCAAAAGCATTTTTCAATCCAAGCTTGCCCAAGACAATAGATGCTGTAGATGGGAACTTATAATCTGGTGTAGTTGTTGTCACAATGAGTGCATCAATTGTATCAGGATCAACACCAGTCTTCTGAATCAACTGCTTGGCAGCCTTGCGGGCCAAGTAACTGGTTCCGAGACCTTCTTCAGTAAGAATACGGCGCTCTTTGATTCCAACACGAGTTGTAATCCACTCATCTGTTGTGTCCACCATGCGAGACAACTCCTCATTGTTAAGGATATAGTCAGGCACGTATCCACCTACACCAGTAATTACAGCATTAATTTTACCCATTATTCAGCTGCTTCCTTAACAATTGCAACCTTGCCTCTGTAGTAACCGCAAGTTGGGCAAACAGTATGGTAAACATAATATGCACCACAGTTAGGGCAAACTGCCAATGTAGGAGCTACTGCCTTATCATGAGTTCTTCTCTTAAGTGTACGTGTCTTTGACTGTCTTCTTTTAGGATGTGCCATAATTTTTTAAATGTTTAAATTTTAATTTTAATTTTTCAATTTTAAGAGGGCTGCCCAGCGCGGATCTACAGTTTCCTCTTCTTCCTCACCGCTTCGGGCGGCAGAATGCTCTTGAAGCATTTCAATCATAGCAGGGTTGCATTTTCCAGGTGCATGCACATGCTTGATAGGAATATTGAGGGCTATAAATTCATAGATAAACCACGAGACATCGAGTATTCCTTCGTTCTCGGCCACAATCACGAGGTCATCTTCTTCAGAGTAGTCTTCTCCGAATCTTACGAGTAATCGGTCATCAGTCTCAATGGATTGCTCCATATCATCCAGACAGATATCGCAAGGAATGTGTACAATGCCTTCTGTATGAAAATTGAGTTCGAAGAAATCGTCTGTACGGCTAATGGACAGACTACTTGACAATTCTCCACTCTGAATATCAGGGGCATCAATTGCCTTAAAATATGAATCATCAAGTTTAAACTCAAGGATAGAAGTTCCCTGAGGCAACGCTTTCAGATCAATTTTAAAAGACTCTATATTACACATATTACAATATTAGTATATTGTTTCGGGGTGCAAAGTTACAAATTATTTTTGAGATAAAATAATTTTTAGTGAAAAAAACTCTAAAATATAGCATATTAAGCAGTTATTTCAATATATTTAATAGAAACCAACCATTTAAATTCGCTTATCGAAGAGGTAATTCTATCCTGAAAGTAGTACCTTTTCCTACTTCCGAACTTTTCACCCATATCTTACCGTTATGGTATTCTTCAACTATGCGTTTGGCTAAAGACAATCCAAGTCCCCAGCCTCTTTCTTTTGTAGTGAAACCTGGTCTAAACACATTATTAAGATCTTTGCGCTTGATACCCTTTCCCGTATCACTCACCTCAATAACTGCACATTTATCAGTTTCTTCCACACGAAGTGTAATCCTGCCTACTTTTCCTCCCATGGCATCAACTGCATTTTTGGACAAATTTTCAATGACCCATTCGAATAGAGAAGCATTGATCTTGACAATAACATCATGCTGAGGAAACTCTTTTACCATCTTTATAGATTTGGAAGTACGGCGATCCATATAGTCAATGACATGATCAAGCACCTCATTCAAGCTGGAAGGAACCGGTTCTGGAAGAGAACCGATCTTAGAAAATCGGTCTGCTATCAATTGAAGCCGCTTCACATCCTTATTCATCTCAGGAATTAAGTCATCATCTGGATAAGTTTCTTTCAAGATTTCTATCCAAGCCATCAGACTGGAAATCGGAGTTCCTAATTGATGAGCAGTTTCTTTTGACAAACCGACCCAAACTTTATTCTGTTCTGCTTTTTTAGAAGAAAGAAGAGCAAAGATGGCAACAACGACAAAGATAAGAACAATTCCCAACTGAACCAAAGGATAAGCAGCTAACCTTTTCAACATAAGAGACTCATCATAACAAACCTGAATATAATCATTATTATTCTGGTTGAGCATGATTTTGATGTGTCTTCCTTTACGAAGAAAGTTTTTACCCAATAGAGCCGCATTTTTTAGGCTGTCATTAAAATCAGCACCACTGAGTGTGACATTACGGAAAACCTGTGCATTTCCTTGTGAGTCGAGAACGACAACAGGAATTGTATTATTTTCATTAATAACCTTCAGTACAAGATTAAGATCCGTTTTTTCATCAGCATTATTAAGAGTCCTCATAGCCTCTGCCCAAACAGCCATACGATTTTTTTCCTCATTCTCCAAATCAGTCACCAGAAAATGAGAGATGGCAAGAGATGCTGCAGCAATAATGATTGCTGCAGAAACCAGTAAAATCTTAACTTGTCTAATTCTATCTGTCCAAATCATTTATATACTTATTGAAACTCAAATAAATAACGAGAGAAAATGTTTTTTATTATAAAGTAAAAGGAAAAGAAGAAAAAAGAGTGAGCCAAAGAAGATCTGTGGAAATCCGTGAAATCTGTGGGACAAAATAATCAATGAAAAAAATCTGTGTAAATCTGTGAAATC
>NZ_QTXV01000044.1:0-27948 GCF_003461825.1 Prevotella sp. AM42-24
AGCTACAATGGTATAAATGCGGAGCCGCTTACCGTAATCCGATGAAGGGAGGTGAAGGGTGGTGAAGGGTTGAACTTTACCCTTCACCCTCAAAACCCCTGTGTTTATCGGCATTCCAGACGAAAAGGTGAAGGGTGAAGAGTAAAATCGCAAGCGAACAGAACGACAAATAAGAAGTGTCTACTATTTCAGTTTTATAAAATTGAAGGTGGCTACCTTTCTATTTTGTAAAGTGCCTAAGGAAGGGCACTATTGTGCCAAGGTAAAGGCAACATTGTGCTCGGGTAAGAGCACATTTGTGCCCCCGATAAGCACAAGGGGGACGCAAGTAAGACACCACCCGTAAACCCGAAACACAGATTCCTATCTTTCAGAGATACGAGTCGCAAACAAGTCTTTTGTACTTAGGAAATAAGATTTTTTGTCGCTTTGCAAGCAAAAATCCCACTAAATTCTACGGGTAAAAGATTTGAAGAATAGCGTTTATTTCGCTACGAAATACACTAAAATCACTTTCGTAGCGGAATAAGCACTATTTTCTTTTGTTTTTTACAAGATTATTTGTAATTTTGCATCCAACCAAAAGAAGAAAGTTTATGTGTGAGATTATCGGAAGAAAAAAAGAAATCGCTGAACTCCATCGCTATTATCATAGCGGTAGAGCGGAGTTTGTTGCCGTTTATGGTCGTCGCCGTGTAGGAAAGACATTCCTTATCGACGAAGTATTTCACGACAACATGGTTTTCCACCATACAGGCTTGTCCCCCTACGACCGACAGCGAAAAGTTACGCTCAAAGACCAACTGCAGAACTTCTACTTTTCTCTTCTCAGGCATGGCATGGAAAATATTGCACAGCCTAAGTCTTGGATGGAAGCATTCTTCCTCCTGGAGAGATTTCTGGAAATAAATGCCAATGGCTCACGACAGATTGTCTTCATTGACGAATTACCATGGATGGATACCGCACGTTCTGGCTTTCTCACAGCCTTGGAGGCATTTTGGAATGGATGGGGCAACACACAGCGCAACTTACTCCTCATCGTTTGCGGATCTGCCACTTCATGGATGCTCGATAATCTTATCAACAACAAAGGCGGATTATATGGGCGATTGACAGGAGAAATCAAACTTTCGCCTTTCACTCTGAAAGAATGTGAAGATTTCTACAAGAGCCGTGGCATACAGATGTCACGCTACAACATAGCCCAAGCCTATATGATTATGGGAGGAATTCCTTTCTACATGAATTTCTTCAATCCTTCATACAGTTTGGCTCAAAATATTGATGCCCTTTTCTTTGCAAGAAATGCAAAATTAGGCGATGAGTTCGAAAGACTATTCAACTCAATATTTGACAATGCAGAAGACTGTATGAAAATCGTTCGATGCCTTGGCACTCGTCATGCAGGCTACACCCGTAAGGAAATCGCCGAGAAGACCCAATTGAATCCAAATGGCGACTTCACCAAAATGCTAAAGGCACTGATGGGAAGCGACTTCATCATCAAATACGTCCCTTTCGGTGCATCGCAACGAGAAGAGCACTATAAGTTGACTGACTCCTTCTGTTGGTTTTGGTTGCACTTTAAAGAAGACAAGCGAATTACACAAACTGATTATTGGCAGAAGCATCTCAAAGGGAGTGATGTTGCCTCATGGCGAGGAATTGCCTTTGAGGAACTTTGCCTTCAACACATCTCCCAAATCAAATATGCGCTCAACATCGGGGGAGTGTCTTCGCAGGAATCTTCACTGATCATCAAAGGGAATGAAGAGAAGGACGGCATGCAAATCGACTTGTTGATAGACCGGGCCGACGACGTGGTGAACATCTGCGAGATGAAGTTCTATCTTTCACCATATACCATTACAAAATCTTATGCACAAGTATTGGGAAGTCGTCTGCAAGCAATGCAAGAAAAATATCCGTCCAAGACCTTCCATCTGACCTATATCAGCAATACGGAACTGACAAAGAATGAATATTCAGACCTATTTGTCTCTTGCGTAACCTTGGAAGAACTGTTTACTTAATCAAATAATCGGCAACCTATGTGATGCAGATTGCCAATTGTTTCGTTTTATAGCCAAGCTATATTGGCCATCTTATTTGCTAACAATATTTATTCTCAGTGTAGGGGCTACAGAAAAGCCTACACTGAAAATAAATATACCACTAACATTTCAAAAAAGCTGTTAATACCCATTAAAATACTTTTACAATAGTCATCTACTTATTATTCTGTGTAATTACTTTACTACAGTTTCGTGGGGTCTGAGTTCCAAAAGTGTTCATTCCCCATTTATTTCCATAGAAGTTTCTACCACATTTATCACAATGATACAGTTTTCTCCTTGTCCAATGATAGCCAGTAGTGTAAGATTTCTCACCAATGGTATTTTCTACATCTCTCACCAAATCCGCATCTTCCGACTCCACAGGATCAGCAACAAGTCGGAATCCAACCGCAAGATTTTCAGAAGACATATCCATCCAATGTACGGCATTTGCCCCCCAAGTGGTAGGTGACTCCTGATAATTATTTCCAACTACAGCCGTCAAGGTTAATATGGAGTCATCATCTGTCGTCAAGTACTGGATATCACTACACATTTCAGACACATTACCTTTCATGTCATAAAGATGAGCATCATTAGCAGCCAACTCAGCAACAGGATGAGCATTTCCACCACTATTGTGTACAAGCCAACCTTCTTTGTCGCCACCGCCATAAGTGTATGCAGATTTCCATTCCTCAACAGTAGGCAATCGGAATCTCAAAGGCCATTTCTTCTGACTTGCAATCATATTCAGTTCCATAATAAAAAACTGAGCATCTTGCAAAGAGATATTCGTTACAGGATAATTGCTCTGCTCACTCCATCCTCTTGGATTCTGTGGATAAACGGTCGCCCACAATCCTTCTGTCACTTCTGTCTCTGCAACATACACAGCAGAAGAATCTTCCTTGTTAACTATCAAGTGCATCTTAATAGGAACACCTTTATAGACAGCCTTCAAAGGATATACTTGCTGGCATTCCCAGATGAAATTCTCACGAGAATGAGCGCAAATTTCCTTACTGTAGCGATAATCCTTCATTCCACATTTCTCACACTTATAGATAGCAACGCTCAAAACCTCATGGGTCACATCACCTACAGGTACAAAACGCAAATCTCTGTTCTCTATGAATATCCAACGATGCGGTTTGCAAGGCACAAATTCCGTCTCCGTTCTGACCCCCTCTTGCCATTTCTTATGCTGTGATGGACAAATAGCATAAGTTGTTATTGTCTTAACAACCCGTTCTCCACCAATTAGCTGAGACCTCTGTTCCTTCACTTCTTCCTCATACTCCAAGTCAGGGCAACACTTAGGATCATTAGTCTCATGATTAAGATAAGAATTCTGATCTATTCGTATAGGACCTTCCTTCCGCGCATCACATAATATACATTTCTTATAAGTGTGGTAAGGTACTGTTTGCAGGACAAAGCATCCATTTTTCGATATATCGTTCTTGATTTCATCATATACAGGCTCGCCAATATAATCTTCCCACGCATGAGGAGGACACATGGTAAACTCTGGTTTGACGAACTCCACTCGTTGTAAATTGTTCTGTTCGGTGATATGTCCACATTTCTTACACTTCAATTTCAAGTTGTAAGTCACCAAGACTTCCGTCGCAGACAACTTTTCTCTAGACAAAACAGTCTCAGTGGAATCTTGATCAGGATGATAACAAGCCGTGTCCTTAGGAACAGGACGACGTACCCAGAAAAAATAGTAAGAAGCCTTGCGATAAAGCATACTATCCTTGCCATACACATCAGGATACATATAGATGGTATCATTCTCTCCCCGTTCGGTTTTCTTCACGTCCTCATCAGCATAACTAATGATGAAGTCAGGCACAAATATATCGAAAGGATTCCAATCATGCCTAACTCGCTTGATGCTATTGGTAGGTTGCGAACGGTCTTCGATCCTTTCCGCTTTGTAAGCCTCCTCACTCCATTGTCCCTTGTCATAATATAGGAGATTATGTCCTTTGCTGTCCAAATCTTGCGTAAATTCATAAAACATACAAGGTTTGGTACGATTGACATCATGATAGAACTTGAAGTTCACGACGAATTCATCCAACGCATCTAATTTCTCTCCATCATACGGCTCATAACGTACATGCAGAAGTTCTCCACTATAGTCACTTGCAGCCAAGTCTTCCGTTGGATGAACACCTAACTCTGGTTTTTGCTGAACATCGCTCCAATTCAGCACCCCCTTGGTATTCATTCGAATATCCATGATATGGTAATCGAAAAAGGCATTATAATAAGTACCAGTAGCGTCAGTACGCAGCTTCGGCTTTATGAACAAACAACGCTGGTTGGTATTCGTGCGATATAATTCAAGAGTCCAAAACATTCTCCCTTCCCTATAATTTCCAAAGTTATATTTGGTCATGTGAGCAGAAAGGTCGTTATAACGAATAAAGAACTTGAGAGGTTCCTTGAACGAAGACACATTCTTAAAATGGAACTCGTTCATCGCCTTGACTCTTTGTGGTTGAGAGAAAAGAGTTGTACATGACGGATCATCCCACAAAGTTAAGACCACATCATAACTTTTGTCCGACAACTTTTGGGTATCAAACTTACGAAATATGAGTTGTGCCTCATAGCCATCCTCCATGAATTTTCTTTTCAAGTTTTTATCAAGCACAACCCTTGCAATTACCGCGTCTTTGTTATAATCCTGAGCCCTGGCATTGCTCGAATTTAATAGCAATGCCAAGGCAAAGAGAAATATATATCTTAAGTAATTAAGCATAGTATTTATTTATTACAAACCTGCCATTAGTCTTAGAAACAATGAGACCATTCATTCGTAAAATTGAAGGAAGTCAAGTAAAAAGGATAAGTTTCATTTTTCTCTATCACTTCCTTGAACATAGCATAAACCACATTCTCTGAGATTTTAGTCAAATCATAGAAATAAGAAGGGCCATTCTGAGCTTCATACCCCATTTGCTTTGCCGAAAAAGACACAACTTTATCTTTACTTGTTTTGAAATAATAAGTCTTGATTCCATTTTCCACTTCTGATTCCAAGAAATATTTACCTATAGGCATCATCTCTTCAGGTATTGAATAGCCTGTATCTATTTTTATCCTATATTTGAAGACTAAGACATTTCCTACTTGCTTACCTAAAAAATAATATTGAGCACAATCCATGCAAACATCACATAACAACAAGCCTGAATTTCCTGGGATTTTACCAACTCGCCAATTCAAGATACCAGGATTTTCATCATTAATTTCCTCTATCCACCAATAAGGCAGATTTGGCACATAAGAAATATTAGACGAAGCACTTTCCTTTACCATCACACTCTTGCTGATATAAACGTTTTCCCCATCCACTTTGGCAGTAATCCAATTCGGATTGGCACCTAAATCCTCCACCAAACGACCACGTTCTATAACTTGTACCCAATCTGCCTTGACATTTGGACGTTTACGCATATTTGCCACATTTCCCTTGGCATGATACAAGTTCTTAGGAGCCTCGAACTGTAAACTGCTTAAAACTTTATTTGCCACACTTTGTGCATAAATGCACTGAATACCACTCACAAGCATTACAAAGAATGCAACAAGAAAACTTTTTCTCATAGTCGTTCTCTATTGTTTGCCTAAATCTCCCATCTTTAGGCAGGTTTATAATTGTCGTTACAAAATGGCAACTGTAAGTGGGAGAAAACATATTTGTGCCATTTCGGGTACAAATATATATTTTTTCTACATAACTTCAAAACTTTTTGCACCTTTTTATACATAAAATCAGCAGAAAATCCACCTTTTACACTATATTTTGCTTTTTGTCCACCCATTTTTTGCCATTTCTTTGTAATTTTGCAACTGTAATTAAATAAAACGGAAATAAAAAACCTAAGAATAAACAATGAACAAGAAACAGATTTTACTTTCTGCATTGCTCGCCTCAACCATGGCTGCCAATGCCCAAGTTACCATCAATGTGGATGCCTCTAATCCAGGCATCAAGGTTTCACCTAATTTATATGGTATCTTCTTCGAGGACATCAACCATGCTGCTGACGGCGGTCTCTATGCCGAACTCATCAGAAACCGATCATTCGAGGATTCGGAAAAGGATATTCCTACTTGGAAAACTGCCGCTCAGGAAGGTGCTAAAATCAATGCGCAACTTATCAACAAGGACTTACTCAACAAAGCTCAGGGTAAGGCACTCCAATTGACCATCGCTGCCAAACCTGCTGCCACAGCTTCTATCATCAACGAGGGTTTCTGGGGCATCAATGCTGTTCAAGGCAGAACCTACAAACTCTCTTTCTGGGCAAAAGGTAACTACAAGGGCGGATTGAAGGCTCGTCTCATCAACGCAAAGGGCGACAAGGTGTATGCAGAAACCGCTCTCAATGCCAAGGTCGGCAAGAAATGGACTAAATATACGGCAGAGTTGACCGCCAACGGAAACGATGCAAAGGCTCAGTTTGAACTCGTTGCTGATGGCAAGGGAACCATCGTTCTGGATGTAGTAAGCCTTTTCCCTCCTACTTTCAAAAATCGCGAGAACGGCTTGCGTCCTGACTTGGCTCAGCTTCTCTATAATATCCATCCTAAGTTCGTCCGCTTCCCTGGCGGTTGCTACGTAGAGGGACAGGAATCTCCGGAGAATGCTTTCCACTGGGAGAAGACCATCGGTCCTATCGAGGAACGTCCTGGACATAAGAACGTGAACTGGCGTTACCGTACCAGCGACGGTATGGGATTTGATGAGTATCTGCAGTTGGCTGAGGATTTGAATGCCAAGCCACTCTATGTGGTGAATGTTGGTTTGTGGCACGGCGGTATGACTCCGGTAGATAGCATCCAGCCTTGGATTGACGAGTGCATGAATGCCCTGGAGTATGCCAATGGTCCTGTTACCTCTAAATATGGTGCGCTCCGTGCCAAGAATGGTCATCCAGAGCCATACAATATCGAGTACCTGGAGATTGGTAATGAGAATAACCAGCCAAAACCTCGCCAGCAGAGCGATCATTACTACGAGCGCTTCAAGAAATTCAAGGATGCCGTATTGGCAAAATATCCTAAGATGCACCTCATCGGTAACGTGGTAGCCTGGGGCGATGACAATCCTAAGTGGCACAGCGATGAGAGCGTTGAACTCCTTGATGAGCATTACTACAGAAATCCAGCCTGGTTTGCAGAAAACTTCAACAAGTATGATAACTACGACCGCAAGGGCAGCGAGATTTATGTAGGCGAATATGCCGTAACCCAGGGCTTCGGCAATATGGGTTCACTCGATGCAGCACTCGGTGAGGCTGTCTATATGATGGGCATCGAGAACAATTCCGACATCGTGACCATGGCATCCTACGCTCCTATCTTCGCCAATCTCAACAACCGTATGTGGGCACCGGATATGATTCAATATACCTCTGATAAGGTATTCGGAACTCCATCCTACTACGTTCAGAACGTAATGGCGAACAACATCGGTACCCGTGTATTGAAGGTGAACCAGGAGAATCCATACAAGTATGATCAGGCTCGTGTAAAGCCAGCCATCTGCCGTGTAGGTATGGGAACATGGGCTACTCAGGTGTCATTTGAAGACAAGGGCTATAGCGATGAGAACGGAAAGGCACTGCCGATGACACTGCAGGAATTGCCTACAGATGTTCACGGTCAATGGAAGACAGAAGGCAACATCATCAAGCAGACCAGCAACGGAGAGAGCTGCATCCGTCTGAACCCAGGCGAAATTACCAGCAATGGTTATATATATAAGCTACGCGCGAAGAAGGATGCCGGCAACGAAGGTTTCCTCATCGTCTTCAACTACGTGGATAAGAACAACTACTGCTGGTTGAACCTCGGTGGCTGGAACAATACCCAGCACGGTGTGGAGTCTATCGTGAATGGCGCCAAGAGTCAGATTGCTACCTGCCCAGGCAAGATTGAAACCGGCAAGTGGTACGATATCGAGCTGAAGGTAGTAGGCGACAGCATCTTCGCCAAGTTGGATGGCAAGGAGGTATTCGCTACCAAGTTGAAGGCAAACACCCTTCCTGGCATTTTCTCTACAGCAACGCTTGATGAGCAGACGGGTGAGGTAATCCTGAAGATTGCCAACACAAGCTCCGAGCATACAACAGCGAAGATCAATCTTCAGGGCAAGGAGATCAAGAATGGCAAACTCATCCGCCTTTCTGCCAAGAATGGTCTGGAGGAGAATACCATCGACAATCCTACCAACATCTATCCTGTAGAGAACTACGTGACTACAGAGAAGAATGGTGCTACGGTAGAGATTCCAGCCAACTCGCTGAATATCATCAGATTGAAATAAAAGAAAGATATTGAGTTTAAGTTTAAATTTACATGTAGAAAATAGTTGATAAATTTAAAATTAGTTAGTTAAAAACAGTTTGGGCGGCAACCTGCGTGATGCAGATTGTCGCCCTTTTTAGGTTTTGGTTTCAGTTTACTGTTGGCTTTGGTTTTATTATGTTTAGTTTATGATTCCTTATTACTCTAAAGTCAGCCAGCCATTTTCCGTCCAGTTAATCTTCTTCTGAACCAGGATGCTGGCGCCATTTTTTGCAATACTGTAACCATGACAGAAGAAAAAGTCGCCATCGGGAAAGGAGTAGGCAGAACAATGGCCCATCGCCTCAAATTCCTTCTTATCGCCTTCAAGAATCAACGTGCCACCACCATTGCGCATATCCTTACCATTCTTATCAAGATAAGGACCAGCAACATTCTTGCTTCTTCCTACTGCCACACGATAGTTGCTCTTGATGCCACGACAGCAGTAATCCCAACTCACGAAGAGATAGTAATAATCACCATGCTTCATGATGAAAGGAGCCTCTATGGCATTGGTGCCGGCAAACTTAGAGGTAGGGTTTAGTTCTGCAGAAGCATCGCCAAAAGCATGACGGCGGGCGATGGTCTGAGGCTTAGCGCCCTTCTTCACATGCATCGTCTTCTTATCGAGCTTAACCAACTGGATTCCATCCCAAAAAGACCCCCAAGTCATCCAAGGATTTCCCTTATCGTCTATCACAAAATTTGGATCAATAGCATTCCAGTTATCCCGTTTGCCTTCCGATGCGAGAATACAGCCTTCGTCCCTCCAACCATTCATATTCGCAAGCGAAGTATTACTGAGCAAGCCTATAGCTGAAGTATTCTTTCCAAAAGTAGAACAAGAATAGGCAAGATAACATTTATTCCTATAGTGGATAACATCCGGTGCCCAGATATGAGTATGAAAACCGGGCACACTATCATGAGTCCAGGCTGGTATCTCATGGTTCTTCAACACTCCCTCCCTGCACAATGTCCAATGCTTACGGTCGGCAGAAGTCATCTGCGAAATACCGTGACCAGTACTGTAAAGATAGTATTTCCCATTTTCATACGCCAGCACTGGGTCGTGAACGAAAGGAGAATCTACGACAACCTGATCCGGATGGATTTGCTGCGCCTTGGCTTCTCCTACTCTATTTACAGCAGGAGCAGCAATGATGATTGCTGCTCCCAATAGTATATCAGATATATTCATGTTATTATACCTTATTATATATAAGCGAAATGATATATAGGCGAATTACCTATTTATAAATTTCTTGCCATTCACAATCACTACACCCTTGTAGTTCTTATCTACCTGCTGACCAGCCAGGTTGTACCATTTGCCATCAGTCTGCTTCTTCTGAATGATGATAGGAGCCTCTATGCCTGTAGCAATGCTGGAACCATCAATATAGGAATTCTCACCTGTAAAGAAGAGATTGAGCTTGGCTGGTTTCTCGTTGATGGTCTTGGTATAGGAATAATTATAAACCTTCTTGGTTTTCGTGGTGATAACTGCAGTCATCTTGAAAGCGCCTGTAGCTTCATATTCCACGGTCATATCAACCAAAGAACCATTCATATCCTGCACAAATGTATCCCAATTGTAATTGTTGGTGCAACCAGTATCATTTACTGCAATATTCTCCCAATTGTCATTGCGCAACATCACATACTCCTTATAACCGGCTGTATTATGAGCCACATTGGAAACACCCAATACCCAACTCTTAAAATTAGCTGTACCTGCAGTATAGTTATAGAACTTGAATTGTGCTTTTTTACCAGCTTTTAGCGTATATTCCTGACTATAGTTGGTATTATAAGCATTCGTTGTATTCTTTTGTGCAGATACCGGATAATAGATAGGAGTCGTTTCCTCAGCAGCCTTATTCACCGTGAGATTGTACTCCTTCGTATAACTGTAATCACCGCAGCTGATGGTCAATGTCATCACAACATGACCATTCTTATAGACAACTCCACCAGTGGACATAACGCTTGTATCGCTGGACTTCCAGGAAATCTTTGCTCCCATCAGTCCCTTGGTAGGCATCGTCTGACTGCAATTGATAGTAGCTCCATCTGCGAAAGGTACAACTATATGATCTTTAGTATAAGCGATGGAAACTTCCGGTTTTGCCTTGACTGCCCAGATTTCCTGCTGGTATGTAAAATTATTCTGTCCTATAGCAAGACTACCACTGGAAGAAGAAAGCGCAGCTATACTCAGCGTCTTGACATTCGTATAATCAACGCTTTGCTCTACCAAGACTCCTCGATAAGTTACGCCACCGATTTCCAAATGGATATAGTCAGTTCCTGCGGTACGGCTCCAGGTACCGGATAAACTACCCGTAATCTTGCCATCAGCAGTCAACTGGATATTTACTGGCTTTTGATAAGCCTTGGAAGCTGCACTCTGATTATATTTGTGGCGAATGAACTGATATACACCCGGAATATCATCGTCGGCAACAGATGCCTTGGTTGCAATATCCTGATTGGTAACTTTCTCTCCATTAAACTCAAATGGAGCAGCCATCAACCAACCTTCATCATTCAGGAGCAACTGGTGTACTCGTACCTGATGACCTATACTTCCATCGTTGAACTTGGTATGATAAACCACAAAAGAACGGTCTTCCTTATCGGTAAAGGCGGAATTATGTCCCTGTGCAATCTCTGCAACAGGCATTGTATCCCACTGATAACCACCCATGAGCAGCACACCGCGATTGTCGCCAGCGTTGGAATCATAGTTCTTCACAGCTCTGTCATATATGGCAGTTGTTCCCCAACAATCCTTATAAGGACCTGTAGGTTTGTCTGCACGGAAAATACGCATCTGATAACCGCCATCTGGTGCAAAACCACCATAGCTCATAAAGAGAAACCAATACTTGCCAATCTTCTCTATATAGCTTGCTTCGCCTGATACATAGTATCCACCAGCAATCTTCTTGCCGAAATATGGGTCACTGGTACATCTGCCGTTGGCACTTCCCGGTTGAGTCTTCACACCATTTACCTCATAATCATAGGTATATTCATAGTCACGAAGACCATTTTCCTCATTCAGTTTCAGCATGAAGATACCACCCGACCAGGAACCATATCCCATCCACAGATTACCCTCATCATCATAGAACACACAAGGGTCTATACAGTTAGGCCAGTAACTTCCCCAACTGCCCCTCACATTATAACGCTGCGGCAGAGTCGTTTCTCCTGTTGCAATCTCCAAGTCAGTATGCTTCCAGTCTTCGGCAGCAGCAAAACCATTATGTTCAAAAGTACCCTGGAAACCAGAGAAAACGACAGGACCCTGATAAGTCCATGGACCTTCTGGACTTTTGGCAGTAAGACAAACAATGGAAGAGCCCCAGTGGTCGCCATTCAAACTCATATACATACACCATTTCCTCATCTTTTTATTGTAGATGACATCTGGTGCCCACTGATTGCCTTGCACTGTATAATCTTTATATTGCCATTCGTGCGCATCAAAGTTACCGAAATCTACTTCCTTGCCCTGATAGTTTTTTACCTTCTTGATGACATGAAGCGAATAAGCATTCTTGTAATTGACAGTTCCACCAGAAGGACCGGCAAAGAGACTATTGTTGGCATCCGTACTCTCCTCACCAACCCTGAATGTAGTCCAACTGCTATAGTTGTGAGACGAATAGGTTTTTCCACGACCCAGATGCGAACCATAGACATAATACACTGGGGTAGTTTTAGAGGTAAAAGTATCTACAACAATAGAAGGATCGTGAACAGAAATACGACCGCTATAGGTATGGTTCTTATACAGATTCTGAAGTTCAGAATCTGTAAGTTGAGTCTGTGCCATTGCCGAAAAAGACAAAAGACAGAGCGTTGATAGGAAAAGTTTCTTCATATCTGTTTCTTAGGTTTAATTATTTACGATTTGTTTTTACGGACGCAAAGTTACTAATTACAAAGAAACCGAAGGTGGACAAAAGGGAATAATAGGTGGACAACTGACACCCTACTTCCGTTTTTCTCCCTAAAAAACAGCCTTAGACACAAGAATTCTTCTATAAACAGCCTTAGCTTTACGAGATTTCCTCCTTGAAACTCGAAGGAGCCATTCCATACTGCTTGGTAAAACAACGGGTAAAATACTTTGGATCATTGAAACCTACACGATAAGCAATCTCTGTGATATTACGGTTTGCCACATTGTCGGTAATCATTTTTCTGGCAATATCCAAGCGGTAATTGCGGATAAACTGAGAGGTAGGAAGTCCTGTCTCAGCATTCAGTTTCTTGCTGAGCACACTGCGATTCATTCCCAAGGCATCAGCCAACTCCTGGACACCAAACTCAGAATCATGGAAATTCTTCTCCATGATACTCATCACTTCATCCATGAAAGGTATGGAATTTTTCTCTACCGCCTCCTTGTCTGCTAAAACCGTCTTGTCCTGACTTTCCTGATAGCGTCGCTGATTTTCCAGAATCGCCTGAATACGGTTCTGCAACTTACCCGGCTCATCACTTTCCTTCAGAGCCGCCTCTATCGGACGGTAAAGTGCCTCTACTTCCTGTTCACGCATCTTTTCCAGGCGGCGCATATAGAGATACTGTACGGCGGCAATGATACCTATTAGGATGATAGATACAAACCACCAACTCTTCCAGAAATAAGGGGTTACACTCACCTCGATGCTCGCCACCTGTTCCTGGGAGGAAGCAATGGAAGGAGCATACTTCACTTCAAACTCATAGTCGCCAGCTGGCAAGGTGGAATAGCGTACACTGTGCTGCCCTGGCTGAAGTTGTACCCAGTCATTCTCATATCCTTTCATCCTATAGAGATAGACTCCCTGTGTCTCACTACCATAATTGAGCGCAGAGAAATGAATGGTAAATGACTTATCACTCTCATGCAAGCGGATTTTCTTGGCTAAGGAAATATCCTCATCCAGATATTTGCTGCCAGCAAGAACAGGTTGGTTATCTACGAAAAGTTCAGTAAAGCGCAGATTCTTCTGAGTATAGGAATTATGATTGAACCCCTTGACTGCCATCATTCCACAGTCCGTTCCTAAATAGATGACTCCAGAACGTGAACGGATGGCACCATTAAAATAGAACTGCGCACTCAGCAAACCATCATTCTTATAGAAACTACTGAATGTCTCGGTCTTTGGATTAAACACAGAAAGTCCATGATCAGTAGCTATCCAGAGCATCCCCTGCTGATCTTCCACGATTCCCTTTACAGTATTATTCGCCAAACCATTGGACATCGTAAAAGACCTGATTTCCTGTTTTCCAGACTGATTTGTGGAAAGACAGTACATTCCATATCCATTACTACCCATCCAAATCTTGCCATCATGAGTCTGGCAGAAAGAGAGTATTTTATCAATAACCCCACTCTCTGGATTATCCAACTTATAAGGGTGTCGCTTAACTGCAAAAAAGCGCTTACCTGAATGGCGGGATTTCAAATCCACCTCCAGATATCCTCTAATTTCTCCCATCAAAAGACGTCCATCCTGGGTAATCAGACTGCCGATACATCCAGGCACCGACAAAGCCTCTGGGAATGGAATTTCCAATTGCTTACGTTTCAAATCATAAAAGAACAGACCGACATTGGTTCCAATCCACATACCATCATTCCGCCCATCGTAAGCCAAAGCACCCACGAAATAAAGCAAATCGTGGTATTTTCCTTCTGTCAGGATACGGGAAATCTGTCCTGGATGCTGAAGATTCATGACAGCCAAACCTGATCCCCATGTACCAATCCAGAGATTTCCCTTGGAGTCGGCAGTGAGAGCAGATACACTGTTGTGCGGCAAACCGGAATTGGCTGTTGTATAATGGATAAAATGGTCGGAATGGGGCATCAGACAATTGAGACCGCCCTCAACCGTTCCTGCATAGAGCGTACCATCAGGCGCCGAATACATGGCATTGACAGCATTGGGGGAAAGACTGCCTGGATGATCAGGGTCATGACGATAGAATTCCAACTGAAGCTGGCGTGGCATCAATTTGGTAATACCACCCGCCTCCGTGCCGACCCAAATCTGTCCGTCTCGGGAAAAAAGAGAATTAACAAAGTTACTGCTCAAGGGATTGACAGGACTGCTGATATTCCAATGCTCTATTTCCTGCGTCTTATCATCAAGAATATCTACACCGCAGAGAGAGCCCACTAAAAGTTTGCCTTCCGGAGAAATCGCCAGACTTGTTACAACCTCATGCTGCAGGGAATGGCGGGTATCAGCAGAACAATGATACACTTGCTTATTACTATTGAACAAACCCTTATTGGTAGCCAGCCAGATTTTTCGATGATAATAAATCACAGCACCGGCAAAGTTATTACCCAACGGAGCAAATTGAGAAGTTAAATCTCTGGCTAACAGGCGGTTGTTCTTCACATAAAACTCACTAACTTTACCCTCATTGCAGATAACGACAGTTCCCTTGCCATACACATCACATAGCCCCAAATCTGGAGCATTGAAAGGACAAGAAGCAAACAGGATGCTGTTGATCTCCCCCTTCTCATTGAAAGCAAAACGATAAATTCCTACCTGAGAAAGCATCCACATATTACCTTTTGAATCGCAATACATACGGGTACAGAATTGCTTGAGTGCCTTAGAGAGCTTTTGAGCAAGTGCCTCATTCTCACAAGGTGGAACTATAGCCTGCATGGTCTTGAGGTCTAAAACTTGCGGACCTTCCTCAAAGGCTATCCACAAGCGCCGAAACGAGTCTTCATATACATTCCTGCAATTATTGCTTCTCAACTGCACACCGATAGCCCCTAATCCAAAATTCAGAAAATCATATCCATCATAGCGCACCAGACCGCCTCCATGTGTGCTAATCCACATATAACCATAAGAATCCTGAAAAATATCATCGGCAAAATTGTTGGGCATTCCTGATGCCATGTTGAGATAACTGGCATGATAACGATTAGGAAGGCTACCCTGAGCAAAGATGCCCAAGTTAACTATCAGAACCATTATCAATATAAACAAGTATCTCACCATATTCATTATATTCAATGCAAAAATACAAAGAATATTTGAAAAGAAAGAATTTTTAGAAAAAAAACGTCCCAATAAGCCAATCACGGCTTACTGGGACATCAATCAAAGTAATGAATATATATGTTTGATATTCAAATCAGAAATAATAAAATTCAAATCAGATATTTAGAACTCGAGCACCATTGTCTGGCGTGGACGAAGCTTCACGTTCTTATCGATAAGGACAGTACGACCATTGGTTACATCTGTAGCCTTTGCCGCATTGCCGATAATCTCTGCATAACGGCTCACATTGAGTTCGTTGGCTTCATTCTTACCATTGATGATGGTCATCACATTCTTACCCTTGTATTGACGGGCAATAACATAAACACCATTCTGAGGACAGAACTGGGTCTGCTTTCCCTTAGTAATTACCTCATTCCCCTGACGCCAATGCAAGAGATTGCTCAACCAGTTGAACATCTGGTTTTCAGCATTCGTTCTTCCTTCTGCTGTGAAAGCATTATGCTGATCACCAGTCCATCCACCAGGGAAGTCCTTACGAACATTACCATCGGTAACACTCTTAGTACCATTCATCAGAACCTCAGTACCATAATAGAGTTGAGGAGTACGGTTAACTGTCAGAAGAAGTGCCAACGCCTGCTTCAAAGCCAATGAGTCTTTTCCCTCACCCAAGAATCGGTCGGTATCATGATTTTCCACAAATGCCATCACACTCTTTGGATTAGGATAGAGATAATCGTAGCAGAATACATTGTAGATACGATTCATTCCATTCCACCAATCATCCGTCTCTTCCTTCTTGGCACTATTGATACGATCGTAGAAGGCAAAGTCCATGACAGTCTTCAGATAACTGTTTTTCTCTGACAGTTTGCTGTCTTTCTGCCAAGCAGCCGTATAAGCAGGCTCTGTTACCCAAGTTTCACCTACGGTATTAAAGTTAGGATATTCCTGATCCAGCGTCTTCATCCACAAAGCCATGGCATCACGGTCTGCGTATGGATAAGTATCCATGCGAATACCATCTATACCCACTGTTTCAATCCACCACTCGCTGTTTTGTATAAGGTATTTGATGACATGTGGGTTGCGCTGATTCAAATCTGGCATAGAAGGCACAAACCACCCATCTACAGTCTCCTTAAAGTCAACTTTGCTGGCATACGGATCCAAAACCGGAGTCAACTTATAGCTGGTCTGCTTATACATATCATTCACAGTGCGTGCACCATCTACAGTACCTATCTTTTTCAGATGTTCAGGAGTCTGGTATTCAGGAAGCAACCACTCTGGAGTATTAAACCAGTCTTTGGATGGCATGTCAGCTACCCAAGGATGCTCAAAACCGCAATGGTTGAAAATCATATCCATCACAACCTTCAATCCTTTCTGGTGAGCCTCATCTATCAACTTTTTGTATTCTGCATTGGTACCGAAACGAGGATCTACACGATAGTAATTGGTAGTAGCATAACCATGATAAGTACTGTTCTTGCCATCATTAGGGCTATCATTCTCCAATACCGGAGTAAACCATAATGCGGTAACACCCAGTTGGTTGAAATAATCCAAATGCTGGCGGATACCTTCCAGGTCACCACCATGACGAAGACTTGGTGCCTTACGGTCGCAAGTCTTGTCTCTCATAGTCTTGAAAGCATCATTCTTAGGATTACCATTCGCAAAGCGGTCTGGCATCAACATATAGAGCACATCCTCATTGCTAAAGCCTATGCGCTTATCACCAGCCATTTCACGGTTTTTCAGTTGGTACTTCACCTTCTTGACAGACTTACCCTGCTTGAATTTCAAGGTCATTTCTCCCGCCTTTGCACCCTCTAAGTTGAGATAAACCAAGAGATAGTTAGGAGATTCGAGTTTTGCGACAGAATCGACGCGAACGCCAGGATAATCAATCTCAACATCCGCATTTCGCACGTCTTTACCATACACCATCAACTGGAGAGAAGCATCCTTCATACCTACATACCAGTCTGTTGGTTCAATGCGGTCAACAGAGACCGCTGCATTCATGCTCATTGTACCCATAAGCAACATTAACGATACAAATATTTTTCTCATTTTCTTATAGATTAAGTCAATAGTAAAATTATATTTTATAATGAATTTTTCCTGATGATATCTTGAATCATTGCCAACTTTCATGCTTATTTAGCATAAAGAATCAAAGCAGACTGTGCATCTACCAAAACCTCCTTACCGCTAACAGGCATACCGATACCCTCCTCATTGATGACACCATTGCAACAAGCCACATGATATTCACCCTCAGGAATAGCGACAGACTTTGCCTCACGGTTTGCATTCAAGATGACAATAATATTCTTCCAAGCGTCTATGCCTGCTAAGTTCTTGAGCATGAAAGCCACAAGGCAGCCCTCATTCTTCACCTGATTAACAGCATCAGGACTGACAGTTGGCAAGAACTCCAGATGCTCACGAACCTTTTCTGCTGTAGCCAAACGGAATGCAGGATGATTCTTACGCAATTGGATTAAATTGCGATAATACTCAAAAACCTGTGGATATTTCTTGAGATGATCCCAGTTGAACTGATTGATGCTATCAGGAGAATTAAAACTGTTGTGAACACCCTTCTTGTCACGCAACATTTCCTCTCCTGCCAAGATAAACGGTACACCCTGAGAAGTGAAAACTGCAGTCTGACCCAGCAAGTCCAATCGGATTAACTCAGCCAAGCGGTCACTTTCAGAAACAGACGGATCCTTCAAGCCAGGAATACTTGCCTTCAAACGATCTACCAGACACATATCATCATGGCAACTAATATAGCTAATCTGCTGAGTAGGATTGTTAGTCCAAGGTTTCTTGTCGTAATTTACCTTATTCATATCCACCTGTGGATGGGCAATACCACCAACGATACCAAACTTCAGGCTCTCCTCCTCTCCTGGAATACCAGCCAACAAGGCGCCCTTGGTATCATCAGAGAAAGGACCACGAAGAGCATCACGCATATCATCGCTAAAAGCACCGATGCCATGGAGTTGTGGCGTATTAGCCTTCACTGCCAACTTCTCTGTAGGATAAGCACAGCTTCCTGCGCTCCATCCTTCACCATATATATAAATAGAAGGATCTATCTCGTCAACAGCCGCACGAATCTGATTCATCGTCTCGATATCATGCACGCCCATCAGGTCGAAACGGAAACCATCTATATGATATTCATTCACCCAATATTTCACGCTTTCAATCATAAACTCACGCATCAATGGTTTCTCGGATGCAGTCTCATTGCCACAACCAGAACCATCAGAATACTTACCATCCATAGTCTTGCGATAATAATAGTCAGGATAAGTACGCTGGAAATTGCTGCCGTTGATGTCGAAAGTATGATTATATACAGCATCAAAAATCACACGGATGCCTGCCTTATGAAGTGCCTGCACCATCTGCTTGAATTCCTTGATACGGACTGCAGGATTATATGGATCAGTAGCATAACTGCCTTCTGGTACATTATAATTCTTCGGATCATAGCCCCAGTTAAACTGTGGTTTGTCAAGTTTTGTTTCGTCAACAGAAGCAAAATCAAAACAAGGCTGGAAGTGTATTGCATTGATACCCAATTTCTTAAGATATTCAATAGCTTTTGGTTCGGTAAGAGCAAGATACTTACCTTTATACTTCAAACCCGAAGTTGGAGAAATAGAAAAATCACGGAAATGCAACTCATAGATGATGAGATCAGCAGGTGATTTCAATGCAGGACGCACATCATTTTCCCAACCTTCCGGGTTGGTCTGACTCAGATCGATGATGGCACCACGATTACCATTGACGCCAACAGCCTTGGCAAATGTACCCGGACATTCACCCTTTCCCATATCAAAAGTATAGAACTTTCCCTTCAAGTCACCCTTTACGGTAGCTTCCCATCGGTCCTTACCTACACTTTTCATCTTAACGGTTTTGATAGGTTTTCCCATAAAACCGTCTTTATAAATACGGATTTTTACACTCGGTTTTGCACTACTGGAAGAAACCTGTGGAGTTGCACCAGTTACACCATCTACTTCAACAGAAGCTGTAGGTGAATTCAAAGAGAAAGTAGTTTTATCCTTAGAATAGGACATTTCATTGAAAGCACCTTGTGCCATCAATGAATGTGGAACTAAAACAGCAGTCAAGGCTACTAATAATTGATTTTTAATGCTCATACGGTTAAGTTTTTGCTAGATTGAGAGAAAATCCGAACAAGAATTATTCTCTATTTTATGTATAAATATAGACTTTTAACTAAACAATAGCTATTATACTATCTTTTTTCTTGCATAAAACACCTACAAGAGCGTATTTTATGCAGAAATAGGCAGAACCAAACACGCTCATTTTTAGCGTATTTGATTCCACCTTGTCATTCGGTCGGAAATACAGAAAATACGGAGAATATAAAAGCCCTGTTTTTTCATGAATTTCACAACCAAAGTACAGCAGTTAAAATTTTAAAGTTTATTTTGCAAGCAATGAGATGGCAAAACCACCACCACGTGCTTCTTTAATCTTCAAAACATCACCCTTCTTCACAGTCTTGTGAATAATCTGATAAGACTTAGGGTTCTTTTCATAATCAGCATTCTTGCCATCCTGATAAATAGCGCAATCATACTTCTTGCCCTTATCGAGGAAGTCAAGCTTTACTACTGAAGTACGGGCAGCATCAGTCTTGCCACCAACAAACCAGTTGTTAGTACCCTTAGCCTTACGAGCAACAGTAATATACTTAGCAGGTTCAGCCTCCAAATACTTAGAATCATCCCAATCGCAAGCTACATCACGAATGAACTGGAAGGCATCATCATACTTCTCATAATGCTCAGGTAAGTCGGCTGCCATCTGCAAAGGACTGTACATCACGAGGTAAAGAGAAAGCTGACCGCAGAGAGTAGAATGCACATAACTCTGATTGTTACTCCACTCAGAAAGCTTGGTTTCGAAGATACCTGGAGTATAATCCATAGGACCACCCTGCAAACGGGTGAATGGCAACATCACGGTATGATAAGGAACAGAACCGCCAAATGCCTCATACTCAGTACCTCTTGCACTTTCATTACCCACCAGGTTAGGCCAGGTACGGCAGATACCAGTAGGACGGGTAGCCTCATGAGCGTTCACCATAATATGATGCTTAGCAGCAGTCTCAACGACACGCTGATAGTGATTATTCATCAACTGGCTGTAGTGATACTCACCTCTTGGAATGATGTCACCCACATAACCAGTCTTCACTGCATCATAACCATACTTGTTCATCAGATTGAAGGCATTTTCCAAATGACGCTCATAGTTGAGTGCTGCAGAAGAGGTCTCATGGTGCATCATCAACTTAACACCCTTAGAGTGCGCATAATCATTGAGCATCTTGATATCGAAGTCAGGATAAGGAGTCACGAAATCAAAGACATCCAGTTTCTGATGACCGAACCAGTCTTCCCATCCTTCGTTCCAACCTTCAACCAATACTTCCTGCAAACCATTCTTTGCAGCAAAGTCAATATAGCGCTTCACTTCCTCATTGGTAGCACCATGAGTACCATTAGGCTTACACTTGCTATAATCAGTAACACCCAGACGAACAGAAGGAAGATCATTCGTATAACTCCATGTCTTGGTACCTACAATCATGTTCCACCATACACCACAGTACTTGGTAGGGTGGATCCAGGAAGTATCCTCTATCTTACAAGGTTCATTGAGGTTCAAAGTCAACTTGCAAGAAAGCATATCACGCGCATCATCACTCACGAGAACAGTACGCCAAGGTGTATTGAATGGAGTCTGGATAAAGCCCTTGCGACCTACAGCATCAGGAGTCAACCAAGACTCAAGCACGAGATTCTTCTCGTCGAGGTTGAGGTGCATGGTAGGATAATCCAGACAGGCAGCCTCATGGATATTGATATAAAGACCATCCTTCGTCTTCAACTGCAGGGAAGTCTGCACGCCCGTATCAGAGAAAACAGTAGTAGAAGAATTACTCTTATATTTCTCACGATTAGCAGCGATGATAGGACGGATACCAGTCAGCGGAGTGATGTTGTACTCATACTCCTGAGTATCATAATCACCTGGAATCCAGTATGCAGTATGATCACCAGCCATTGCAAACTGAGTGTGCTCCTCCTGAATCACGAAGTAGTTCAAAGATTCCTGCTGAGGAAACTCGTAGCGCAAGCCCATACCGTAATCATAGACACGGAAACGGATGGTAATGTTACGATTGGAAGAAGCCTGATTGAGGTTTACCTCCAACTCATTGTAATGATTGCGAATGGTGGAAGTTTCACCCCAGACAGGTTTCCAAGTCTCATCAAAAGTAGAAGTCTTGCTACCGGTCTCGGTAAAACCATCCATCAAATCCGTTTCTTCCATCCCCTTAGAGGCATGCTTATCCTTTGCCAACTCCAAACCGAGATGAGAAGGCTTACAGACAGTCTTGCCTTTGTAACTCATCTCATAAGTAGGCTGTCCATTACCTGTCAGGGAGAAGGTCAAAGACACATTCCCGTCTGGAGACTTGACGGTCTGAGCTGCTGCAAACATAGGGAGCAACAAGCCCATAAGTAAAACACTGATTTTCTTCATATTTATTGCTATTGTTTTCTACAGTGCAAAATTAGTAAAATCTTGGAAATACACCATATTATAATTTACAATAAATCAAAAAGGGGGTGTGCAAACGTTTGCACACCCCTCGTTCTTTTCCCCAAAAAACTAACTAAAAACCATTCTATTCTAAGCAAAAGCTATTTCAAACTAACGAGAAACGTTTCAATGCTTTTGAAGAAATCTTAGTTTCTTCCAGCCTGTGAAATCATTTCTGTCAACTGATTCATGAAAGCAGCATCCTTTGCCAGATCCTCGATATTAAGGTGCATACGATAGCGCCAGTAATGCTTAGGATTAGCAGGGATATTGATACGCTCTGCATTCGCATCAGGCAAGCGGAGACTCTCGTCGATAGCAAGCCAATCCTGAATACTCAACACACAGAGCATAGAAGGAGAGGTCAGATGACGTAAGATAATATCCTTGGCAAGCCAACCTGGGAGCGGATGAGGAGCAGGACCCTGACGATAGAGCATCGTATTATAATACTCTTGAGTACGCTGGATATTCTCATCCCACCACTGACGGAGGGTAGGCATATCATGACTTGAAATGGTACAAACCGAGCGATAAGGATTACGGCTCAGATGGCCGAACTTCACAGAAGGATCCTTAGGCATGCTCTGCAGCTCCAGGCTCAAGATCTTCAACTCATTCATTACCCATGGCACACAATCAGGCACCATTCCGAGGTCTTCGGCACATACCAACATGCGAGTAGCCTGAACCAACTTAGGCAATTTCTTCATCGCCTCACCATACCAATACTGGTTGTTGCGACGATAGAAATAATCATTATAAAGACGATTGAACGCAGCCTTGTCGTTATCATAAAGTGACTCAAAGATGAAATCAAACTGAGCCGAGATACGTGGGTGGAACAATCCCGGATTACGATGATCACGAACGAAGAGCACATCGCTAATCAGAGCATAGAGACCATCACGGAGCCAGATATCCTTCTGAGCGGTAGCACCTTCAAACAAAGCTTCCACCTTGCGCTGGCTATTCACCTCCGGTTTCATCTGATAACGCTCGTCATCCAAGCGGTCGAGATATTTCTCCTTCACTTCGTCAGCACGCTCATGGAACATGCGGTTCAGAACCCAGTCGGTAATGAAAGGACGGGTGAATCTATCCTCCTGAAAATTAAGGCCATAAGAACGAATCTCATCTGCCGTCATTCCCAACGCAGGAGCAAACTGACCCAGCAATCCGTGAACAGAATCTACAGGAATCTCCCAGATACGGAAGAAACCGAGTACATGGTCGATACGGTAAGCATCAAAGTACAGAGACATGTTCTGGAAGCGGCGAACCCACCACTGGCAACCATCCTTCAACATTTCATGCCAGTTGTAAGTAGGGAATCCCCAGTTCTGGCCATTTGCAGAGAAATCATCAGGTGGAGCACCCGCCTGTCCATTGAGATTGAAGTACTTAGGCTCCACCCACACATCACAGCTATAGCGGTTTACACCGATAGGAATATCACCCTTCAGAATAACACCCTTTGTCTTAGCATGCTCGTGAGCCGCCTTCATCTGTGTATTTAATACATACTGTACGAAGTAGAAGAATTCCACCTCCTTGTATGCTTTGCTCTTAGAATCGCTCAATGATTTACGCTCAGCTTCATCCCATACCTTATGGTCTGGCCACTGAGAGAAATCGGCAGTGCCATACTTGTCACGCAAGTAAGAATACTGTGCGTAAGGCACAAGCCACTGTTCTGTTTCCTGAAAAAATGCCTGAAAATCGGCACTCTTTAACATTTGTTTTCCTTCCTGTTCGAAGATTTGGTGCAAATAGTTTATCTTGAAATCATTTACTTTCTCATAATCTATCTGAGGGAGCGCATTGAGTTCTGCTCTCGTCTTTTCAGCCTCAGCGCGCTTCTTGGCATCCTTCAACTCTGGTAATGCAAGAAGATCTGCATACTGAGGATGAATAGCGAAGACACTGATACAGCTGTACGGATAAGAGTCTGTCCAGGTATGCGTGATAGTCGTATCATTGATAGGCAAAAGCTGAAGAACCTTCTGACCAGTTTTAGCCACCAGATCAATCATGCTCTTGAGATCACCGAAATCACCAATACCGGCACTCTTCTTACTTCTGAGTGAGAAGACAGGCACCAATGTACCCGCTAACTTACGGTTCCAACGCTCCAGGAACGACTGGCCCAACTCATAAGAAATCAACGTACCGCTCTTCATCTCAGGGATTTCAATAGAACGGTTGTAACCTGTTTCCCAAAGACATTCCTTCTTTTCATTGAGCGCTACGAACTTGAATTCCAGATAGTTGACAGCTAAAGTCTCCACATTGATATCAACAGTCCACTCATTGTAAGCCTGCTGAACCATAGGAAGAACATGGTTTTTGTCCCAAGCACCGAGTGCAGGATCAGAACCTACTACTGCTAAACGTTCACCCTCACGAAGTTGTGGAGCACGAACAATCAGGCGGATCGTCTTAGCAAAGGAATGTTCCTTCACCTTGCCTGGTTGCTGATGGTTGATGCAGTCAGTAAAGGCGCTACTATAGAGGTAAGAATCCTCAGGAATATCATGCCAACGGTCATACAAAGTATAATCACTGGCACGCTCAGCCGTACAGTTCAACTGATGCCTCGCCAATTGCCATTCAGCCTTGGTGCAAAAGCCATCTCTACTTACACTATAAAAGTAGGAATTGTTCTTAGACTTTGGGGTACCATCCCAATCGAATGACCAGCGAGAGCCATCCTCAGTCCCCATTTTATACTGGACCTCCTTCCCATCAACTGTCATATTCAAAACGAGTTCCTCGCCATAGACAGTTTTATAATCTATATTAAAATGAAACACCATAAGATACAAAGGTTATTATTTACGCTGCGAAGGTAATATTTTTTATCGAAAAATCAAACACTTTTTTGCACAAAAAATAGAAAAAGGTTGCGCAATCGGTTGCACAACCTTACTATTTAATACATTTACTTATCTTCTACTTATTTCTTATTTTTCCTTGATGAAGGAAACAGATAAAGCGCCGAATATCAGCAAGATACCAGCCACTATCATCATGTCACTCTGATGAGAACCCACCAGGCTCAAAACAGCGCCACCACAGATGGCAGCTACAATCTGAGGAATACAAATCGTTCCATTGAAAAGGCCCAGATAAGCACCCATGTGTCCATATCCCTGCAGGGCATTGGTAACAAAAGTGAAAGGCATTGCCAACATGGCTGCCCAACCGGCACCAATCATCAGGAATGAAATAAACTGCAGATATGGGTCATGCAGGAAAGGAATCAGGGCGAAACCGATACCACCAATGACCAGACTGACCGCATAAGCCATCTTGGTATTCTTAAACTGAGGCAGCACAACCGCCCAAAGCACACTACCCACAGCCTGAACAGCAAAGAGGATACCTACCCAGTTGCCAGCCTCCTGGAATGCCTCGGAAGTAGGATCGGTAGTATTCCAAACCGTCTCAGCAATGGCACCTGTAGAATAATTCCAGAGATAAAGGAAACCAGCCCAGCAGAAGAACTGCACAAGACCCACCTTCCAGAAAGTAGCAGGCGCTTTGCGGAGCAAAGTAATCCAATCGGCCTTGTCTTCAGAAGCATCAGCATTTGAATTCTTCACTCTTCGTTCTTCACTCTTCACTTCATTATATTCTGCATACTGCTGAGGATTCCACTCCTTCACCTTCATCGTAGTATAGATAACGCAAAGAATCAGAATAGCAGCACCGATATAGAATGACCAGATCACAGAATCAGGAACCACACCCTTATCAGCCACATTCTTGATACCCAAGAAAGTAAAGAGGAATGGGAAAATATAACCAGCCACAGAACCGGCATTGCAGAGGAAACTCTGGATAGAGTAAGCTTTCGCCTTCTGCTTCTCATTGACCATATCACCCACCAGCATCTTGAAAGGCTGCATCGCCATATTGATACTTGTATCCAAGAACATCAGGGCTATCAAACCGAAAAGCATCGCACCGCTCACCGTCAATCCGAACGAACCGGCATTAGGCAGCAGACACATCACCAATACAGCCACCGAAGCACCAATAAATAAGTAAGGTATTCGACGACCGAAGCGGCACCAGGTCTTATCGCTCAAAGTACCGACGATAGGTTGCACCAGGATTCCCATCAGCGGAGGGAGGATCCAGAAATAACTCAAGTTGTGTGGGTCTGCACCCAACGTTGCAAAAATTCGGGATATATTGGCGCTCTGAAGGGCGTAGGCAATCTGTACCCCGAAGAATCCGAAGCTTAAATTCCAAAGCTTCCAGAAACTCAAATCAGGTTTTTGTGTCATATTATTTTTGTTTTAAATTTTTTCCGTATTCAACCATTCGCCACACATTATCGGGTAGTACCTCTCACCACCAATCTTGTTCTGACGACTCTCTTCTCCACCTCATCCACAGGAATGGATCCTTCCACCTGTCCAATGAGAATATTGGCGGCCTCCTCTCCCACGGCAATACCCCGCTGCTCCACCGAAGTGAGCATCGGGTCGGAAGCCTTGGCACGGTCACCGTTTGTAAATCCGCAGACACTAATTTCTTCCGGCACCTTATACCCCATACGCTTGGCAGTATAGAGAATACCGATAGCCGTATCATCATTGATGGCAAAGAATGCATCCGGACGATCTTCTGCTTCAAGAATCTCTGGTGTGAGCGCCTCAGCCTGTGCACGGTTGTCACAGATCTTCACCCAGTCCGGATTTTCTTTCAGTCCATGTTTCAGGAGTGCATCCCGATAGCCGTTGTAGCGGTTTTTGGAAATCTCCATATTCATCGGCGAACCATAGAATGCGATTTTCTTGCATCCGGTATCTATCAGATGAGTGACGGCAGTGAAAGATCCCATGTAGTCATCTACAACCACACGAGAACAGTTCACGCCTGTACATATTCTATCATAGAATACGAGCGGTACACCATTATCCATCAATTTTTGGAAATGATCATACTGCTTGGTGTCCTTGGCCTGAGAGACGATAATGCCACACACCTTATTCTTATAGAAGTCTTCACAAATAGCCACTTCCTTATCATACCGTTCGTTACTCTGCGCCACCATCACACGATAGCCGCGGGCGCGAGCCTCTTCCTCTATGCCAGAGACAACAGACATAAAGTAATAATGTACGAACTCCGGTACGATAACTCCAATTATCTTCATCGGCTGCACCTTACTATGTCGCAGGGCTTCACCGATCACGTTCGGATAGAAGTTGTGCGCCCTGGCATAAGCCTGGATACGCTCCTTCTGAGCAGCACTGATACGAGGGCTGTTCTTCAACGCTCTACTCACCGTAGCTATGCTACATCCGAGATCGCGCGCGATATCTTTCATTGTTATGGGTACAATTTCTTTCATAATTGTTTTTAGTTACAATGCAAAATTAGACAAATATCCGTTAAGTCGGACCATTTCGTTGATGTAAATCAAGAAAAAGCTGCGCAAACGTTTGCACTAAAGAAATAACGGAATTAACTAAAAAATAGTACAACGTATCGAAAAAGAATTTAATTTTGCACTCAGAAAGTCTGAGAATGCCGTAAAAAAGCATGCAAAGAGGATGCAAATCCGCTTTCTGCCACCTTATAAATATAAAGAACCTAACAAACAATGATTTCCTAACGAAACCGCAAGTAAAGGTAAATGTAGTTAAAGCGTGGCCGAGACTAAAAACAATAATAAACATTAATTATACATTAACTTAAAAATCAAGCAAATGATGAAGCAGGTAAAAATTAAA
>NZ_QTXV01000045.1:0-27569 GCF_003461825.1 Prevotella sp. AM42-24
ATACTAATTTTCAGGCGGTTTTTTAATTCCGCCAACAGGTTACAAACATACGATTATATCTTATTATAGTCTATTTTTTACGCTTTTATGTTTTTACCAATCTTCATAAAAAACGCAATCCTAACAGTACCCATTCTCAAAGGAACACCCCACTTTTATTTTTCCCTGCCCACGGAAAAATTATTGCCTGGGCAGGGAAAAATAAAAGTATGGGCAGATATATTATAATATGTAATAACGTAATACAACAAACCGCAGCAAGCCATATACAAACTTTTTACCGCTTGCTACATACGCTTGTCTCATTTAGTACGCTTGCAAAACAAGTCACAAATTAGTCTTTTCCATGAAATACTAAATGAGAAAAATGAGAAAACAACTTAAGAATTTGCTATAATTTATTTTTTATTCTTGCAGATTCTGATTTTTTATATTAACTTTGCACCAAGGATAAGTAGAACAATTAACAGAAATACATTCATATGAAAATCATAGTATCACCCGAAATAGAATCAGTATGCCCTTCTTTTGTCGGTGCATGCGTAGAAGCTTCCGTTGTAAATACACAATACTGCCAAGAACTCTGGGATGAAATCGAAGAACTGGGCAGAAGATACAAACAGAAACTGACAACAGAATCGCTTAAAGACATGAGCGGCATAGCTGCTACCCGTAAGGTATATCGTTCCTGTGGCAAGGATCCATCCCGCTATCGCCCTGCCTCAGAAGCATTAATCCGCCGCTTATTACAGGGCAAGGAACTTTACCAGAGAGATACACTTGTGGATCTCGTAAACTTAGCCAGCATAGCCTATGGCTACAGCATCGGCGGTTTTGACGCTGACAAATTTCAAGGAGATACCCTAACCTTGGGAGTGGGAAAAGCCGGCGAACCTTATGAAGGTATAGGCAGAGGAACTATTAATATAGAAGGATTACCTGTATATAGAGACCAAATAGGAGGAGTTGGCACACCAACAAGCGATAATGAACGAACGAAGATGGAAATGAATACCACCCATCTCATCGTGCTTATCAATGGATATGATGGAAATGAAGCTAACGTTCGAGCAAATGCCGAATACATCCAAACTCTACTCAAGAAATACTGCATGAGCGACGGAGGAACTTATTTCATCTACAAATAGATAATCTCAGAGAAATAAATAATCTCAGATTTCCAGACTGTTCCTAAGAATACAAATAAGGTCATTCCAATATTGGCATTTTTCTTCAAAAACTAAAGCAATGAGGACATTCATGAAAATTTTCCTATTAAGTTGTCTCCTTATATATATAATAGGTATAGGCAGCACAGAGGCTAAACACCTGGAAGAACGTCCCAAAATAGGACTTGTCTTGGGTGGTGGCGGTGCAAAAGGTGCTGCCACAGTAGGAGCCTTGAAATATATTGAGAAATCTGGCATTCCAATAGACTATATCGCAGGAACCAGTATCGGGAGCATCATTGGCGGTCTCTATGCCTGCGGTTACAGAAGTGAAGAACTTGACAGTATGTTCAGATCTCAGGAATGGATGAATTTGCTGACAGACCGCAACATGGAAATCTGCGAAAAACCCATTGTTAAGCGGAATGGCGTCACATACCTGTTTGGGTTCCCGATAGCCAGAAAGGGAAGCAAGTTGATTGACAAATCCGTAGGTATGATACGAGGTGATAAGATCTTCGCCCTACTCGATTCTATGATAACAACCAAGCTCACTATAACAAACAAGCAAAGTTTTCAATACGGAGATTCTATCCACCAACAAGATAGTATTTCCTTCGATAGTTTACCCATCCCTTTCCGATGCGTAGCAACCGACTATATCAACCGGCAGAAAGTGATACTCAAGAACGGCAATTTAGCAAGAAGCATGCGAGCCAGTATGGCAATACCAGGTGCATTCAAAGCCATCGATATCAATGGAATTGAACTATTAGATGGCGGACTGGTGGATAATCTTCCCGTAGATGTGGTGCTTGATATGGGAGCAGATATTGTGATAGCCATTGACTTAACGGTTAAGAAACATGAAGACAGTAAAGCCTGGAAAAGAGAACGGAAAGCCAAAAAGTATGAAAATGCAGAGAAATTCATGGGGCAACTCCTCCATTGGATAACCCAGCGTCCAGACCTCAGCCAATACCAAGAAAATCTCCGCCATATCAACGTTTATATCAATCCAGATTTAAAAGGATTTTCCGCAGCCAGCTTCAGCGATAAAAAAGTAATAAAGATGATAGAAAAAGGAGAAGAATCTGGAAAAAAGGCCATGAAAGAACTCTTGAAAATCAATAAGAAAATACAAAAGCAACACAAATAAAAAAGCGTCGCTGTTACCAAATATTTTGGCTACAGCAACGCTTTTCTGCTATATCTGACACAAAAACTCCAAAACTTATTTACGCAACATACACCCAATAGATACCAGCCAAAACTGCTAATACCAGTATGCCGATAATAGTCTTAACCAAACATGTTGCAACTTTCTTTACAATCAAGAAACCAACGACCAGCACAACCAAGGCAAAAATATAATATCCGAAATCATCCATTTTACTATTATAATTTATTTAAAAAGACTAAAATCGAGACTCATTACTTCATAAAAGCCCTACCATATTTTTACTTAAAAACCTTACGGAACTCAGCAGGAATAGGAGTTTCAAACTCCATAGGCTGATGAGTTACAGGATGATAAAAACAGAGCACATATGCATGAAGACAAAGACGATGACAAGGATCATCTCCATTGCCATATTTTATATCCCCACAGACAGGATGTCCCATATCAGCAGTATGCACACGAATCTGATTTTTACGACCAGTCTCTAAGCGAAACTCTACCAAAGAATAATCAGTCGAACGAGTGAGCGTATGAAAGTGAGTTACAGCATATTTACCTCCATTATCAGTAGGACTGCTATATGTAATATAAGCTTTATTATCCTTGAGCCAATTAACAATCGTTCCCTCATCTTCCTCCATCTCTCCAGAGACAACAGCTACATATCTACGGTCATAAACATTGTTGTGCCAATCATTCTCCAAAGCAAGTTCAGTCTGCTTATCCTTCGCATAAATCATCAGACCAGAAGTATCACGATCAAGGCGATGAACGACATGTGCCTGACAATTCTGACGTGACTTATGGAAATAGTCATCCAGAACAGCTTTCACATTCAGCGTAGAATGCCCAGCAGCCATACTCAAGATACCCACGTTTTTCTCAACAACGACAAGATACCTATCCTCGTAAACTATCTTAACAAATCGATTTTTAAACTTATCATTGTTTTTCTTAGTTTTGCTGACTGAGATTTTCATACCAGGACGCAGCGCATAATCAAACTGCGTAATGATCTTACCATCCACTTTAATACCTCGTCCCTGGAGAGTCAACTTAATCTTGGTTTTACTCTCCCCTTTGACATTTTCAAGAAGCCATTCCAGGAGCGGAGCCGGTTTTCCGACTACATAGTGAGCATATTCGTTAGGAACGCCATAGTTTCCCCTTTGGTTGGCACTTTTCTGCCATTTATTGCTTTGATGCGCCATATTCTATTTCTATTATTTTCAATTTTCAAATGTTTTAAAATACAAAAGTACTTCTTTTTGACAACACCACCAAGCCTCTGTGACATTTTAACTAAAAATTAAGCAAGTTTTATCATCAAAGTATTGATATTCAAATATTTTTTCGTAACTTTGCAGCCAAAATTAAAAAAGAAAAGGTATTAATTAATAATGATCACAGTAACAAATCTTGCAATCCAATTCGGAAAAAGAGTTCTTTACAAGGATGTAAACCTCAAGTTCACTCATGGTAACATCTATGGTATTATCGGTGCCAACGGCGCAGGTAAATCAACTTTGCTCAAAGCCATCAGTGGCGATCTTGAGCCAAATAAGGGTAGTGTAGAAATGGGACCAGGCGAGCGTCTCTCTGTCTTGGAGCAGGACCACTTTAAATACGACGAATTTCGTGTAATGGACACCGTCTTGATGGGACACCAGCCTCTTTGGGAAAACATGAAGGAGCGTGAGCGCCTTTATGCAAAACCTGAAATGACAGAAGAAGACGGTAACAGAGCTGCAGACCTGGAGTTGAAGTTTGCAGAAATGAATGGTTGGGAGGCCGAAAGCAATGCAGCACAACTTCTTCAGAATCTTGGCGTAAAAGAGGAACAGCACAACAAGCTTGTTGGTGAACTCTCTAACACAGAGAAAGTGCGCGTCATGTTGGCAAAAGCTCTCTTTGGAAACCCAGACAACCTTCTCCTTGATGAGCCTACCAATGACCTCGACCTCGATACTGTAGAATGGTTGGAAGAATACTTAAGCAACATCGAGCAAACCGTATTGGTTGTATCTCACGACCGTCACTTCCTCGACTCAGTAAGTACCCAGACCGTGGATATCGACTTTGGAAAGGTAACCATGTTTGCCGGTAACTACTCTTTCTGGTATGAAAGTTCACAGTTGGCTCTCCGTCAGGCTCAAAACCAGAAGATGAAGGCTGAGGAGAAGAAAAAGCAGTTGGAAGAATTCATCCGCCGTTTCTCAGCCAATGTTGCAAAGAGTAAGCAGACTACCTCTCGTAAGAAGATGCTCGAGAAACTCAACGTTGAGGAAATCCGCCCATCAAGCCGTAAATATCCTGGCATTATCTTCCAGATGGACCGTGAACCAGGAAATCAGATTCTTGAGGTAGAAGGTTTGAAGGCATGCGACGAGGACGGAACTGTACTTTTCGATAACGTAAACTTCAATATCGAAAAGGGCGAAAAGGTAGTATTCCTCTCTCATAATCCAAAAGCGATGACCGCTCTCTTTGAAATCATCAATGGCAACAGAAAGGCTGATGCAGGTGAATACAAGTGGGGTGTTACCATCACAACAGCCTATCTCCCACTCGACAATACAGAGTTCTTTGAAAGCGATAAGAACCTGGTAGATTGGTTGAGCCAATATGGTCCAGGTAATGAGGTAGCCATGAAGGGCTACTTGGGCAGAATGCTCTTCAGCGGTGAGGAAGTACTGAAGAAAGTAAACGTACTCTCCGGTGGTGAAAAGATGAGATGTATGATTGCCCGTATGCAGTTGCAGAATGCCAACTGTCTGATTCTTGATACTCCAACCAACCACTTGGACTTGGAAAGTATCCAGGCTTTCAACAACAACTTGGTGGCATTCAAGGGCAATATTCTTTTTGCCAGCCATGACCACGAGTTCATCAACACCGTAGCAAACCGCATCATCGAGCTGACTCCATCTGGCACAATCGACAAACTCATGTCTTACGACGAGTATATCTACGACGAGGCTATCAAGGAGCAAAAAGCTAAGATGTACGGATTGCAGTAATCCTGCTCATACAGGATTGAATATTGCAAAGACAAACGAGAAGTCTTATATACATACATATATAATAGGTGCCAGCCTTTTCAGGTTGGCACACTTTTTGTCATGAAGATTCTAAAAAAAATCAAAAGTAAATTTACAACTATGTCTAAAGAAAGAGATATAAATATAGAAGACGGCAACGTCGAGGAGCAGGCTCACAACGAGCAAGTATCCAATGAGCAGGAGCAAAACACCCATGCTGCAGACAACCAGTCTGACAAAAATGCGGGTGCAGAGAACGAATCTGACAGCGATGCTGACAAAAAGACAGAGGACAACAATGCTGCCGACAAAAAGGCAGAAGAAACAGAATTGGATCCACTTGAGAAAGCTCAAAAAGAAGTGGAAGACCTCAAGAAGCAATTGCTCTACAAGACTGCTGAGTTTGAAAACTATCGCAAACGCACTCTCAAAGAGAAAGCAGAACTGGTGCTCAATGGCGGAGAAAAAACAATTTCAGCCATTTTGCCAGTACTCGATGATTTTGAGCGTGCCATTGCTGATAAGAGTGAAGACCCTAAGGTTATCAAAGAAGGTGTTCAGATGATTTTCAACAAATTCATCAAGACATTGGAAGGATTAGGCGTAAAGAAGATAGAGACTACAGACAAGGACTTTGACGTAGATTTCCATGAGGCCATCGCTATGGTTCCGGGAATGGGCGATGACAAGAAAGGTAAGGTCATCGACTGCGTACAGACAGGTTACACCCTCAACGACAAAGTGATCCGCCACGCAAAAGTAGCAGTAGGACAATAAATCAATTGATATTCAGAACATTCAATCAGAAGTTAGCAAATGGCTAAGAGAGACTATTATGAGGTGCTGGGCGTCGATAAGTCAGCATCCGATGACGAGATCAAGAAGGCTTATCGAAAGATTGCCATCAAGTATCATCCTGATCGCAACCCAGGCAACAAAGAGGCTGAGGAGAAATTCAAGGAAGCAGCTGAGGCTTACGATGTTTTAAGAGATCCTCAGAAGCGCCAGCAATATGACCAGTTCGGATTCGACGGTCCACAAGGTGGATTCGGTGGATTTGGCGGAGGTGGCAACATGAATATGGACGACATCTTCTCCATGTTTGGAGACATCTTCGGAGGACACAGCGGAGGTTTCAGCGGATTTGGCGGAGGTTTTGGTGGCGGCGGTGCTCGCCAGCAATATCAGGGAAGCGATCTGCGCGTGAAAGTAAAACTCACTTTGCAGGAAATTGCCACAGGTGTTACCAAGAAATTCAAAATTCGCAAGGATGTTACTTGTGAGGAATGTCATGGTACAGGATGCGAAGGCGGTGCACAACCAGAAACATGCCATACATGTAATGGTACTGGATATACTATCAAGACCGTTCGCTCTATGTTCGGCATGATGCAGACTCAGGTTCCATGCCCAGACTGTCATGGAGAAGGTACCATCATCAAGAACAAGTGTAAGCACTGTGGCGGTGATGGTATCGTAAAAGGTGATGAAGTCGTAGAAATCAACATTCCTGCTGGTGTTGAAGACGGCATGTGTGTCAGTGTTCGCGGCAAAGGAAATGCAGGCAAGCATAATGGCATCAATGGTGACATTCAGGTTCTTATCCAGGAAGAAAAGAGCGACATCTTTGAGCGTAACGGTCAGGACCTGTATTACAATCTTGTTCTTGATTTCACTACTGCAACTCTTGGCGGAGAGGTAGAAGTACCGACTATTGATGGTAAGACTACCCTCAAGATTGAACCAGGAACCCAGCCAGGCAAGCAGATGCGCCTCAGAGGAAAAGGACTTCCTGCCGTACAGGGTTATGGTTACGGAAAGGGTGACATCATCGTCAACATCACCGTATTTGTACCAAAGACCCTTACCAAGGAGGAAAAAGCACTTGTCTTGAAATTTAAAGAATGCGAGAACTTCAAGGCTGATAGTGCCACCAAGAAGTCTCTCTTTGAAAGTTTCAAAAACCTCTTTAAATAAACGAGAATATATTGATAAAAATGAAAGGAGCAATCCTGTCTGGCAAAGGCAGGGTTGCTCCTTTATATATATAATTAAGGTGTAATAAACGCAGAAAAGCAATGAATTATCAAGAAACCATAGAATATCTGTTCAACAGCACTCCTGTTTTTGAAAAGGTAGGTGCCAAGGCTTACAAGCCAGGTTTGCAAACCACCGAAACGCTTGACAAGCATTTCGGACATCCTCATCGCCAGTTCAAAAGCATTCATGTCGCAGGTACCAACGGCAAAGGTTCCTGCTCTCATACCCTTGCTGCCATTCTTCAATCAGAAGGATACAAAGTTGGACTCTTTACATCTCCACATCTGGTAGATTTTCGTGAACGTATCCAAGTAAACGGAGAATGCATCAGCGAACAATACATTATCGATTTCGTAGAAAAAAAACGCAGATTCTTCGAACCTCTACATCCATCATTCTTTGAATTGACCACCGCTCTGGCATTCAAGTACTTTGCCGAACAAAAGGTTGATATCGCCATTATCGAAGTAGGACTCGGTGGTCGCTTGGACTGCACCAACATTATCACCCCTATCCTATCTATCATCACTAATATCAGTAAGGATCATACCCAGTTCTTAGGCAACACTTTGGCTGACATCGCAGGCGAAAAAGCAGGCATCATCAAGCCAGGAGTACCAGTCATTATCGGAGAAGATCTTCCAGAAACACGTCCAGTTTTCCAGCAAAAGGCACAGAAAGAAAACTCTCCTATCATTTTCGCCCAAGATGAAAACCAGCAGGAAGTCCAGAAAGCAGAACATATTAATGGAAAAATGGAATACACTACCCGTACATGGGGTAAGCTGACAGGAGAACTCTGCGGCGATTATCAGGCCAAGAATATGAACACCATCCTTAATGCCGTCAAGTATCTTACACTTATCAAGAACAAAGGAACATCCATCAAATATGGAATTTCCCATGTAACAGAACTGACAGGATTGATGGGTAGATGGCAGAAGATACAAGACAAGCCTTTGGTAATCTGCGATACAGGTCATAATGTAGGCGGATGGCAATATCTGGCTCCTCAAATCAAGGCACAAGCATGCAGACAGCTTCGCATCGTTTTTGGCATGGTAGATGACAAAGATGTCACAACTGTGATGAAAATGCTTCCAAATGACGCAATTTACTATTGGACACAAGCAACTACAAAAAGAGCCATAAAAGTGGAAAAAATCGCGGAATTAGGCACTTCGTTAGGACTCAACGGAAACGTGTATTCTTCTGTTAATAAAGCATTTAAAGCAGCACAGGCAGACGCTGCTGAAGATGATTTTATCTTCGTTGGAGGGTCAAGTTACATTGTAGCCGATTTCCTTTCATAAGTTATTTTTTGTTTTTTTAAATCAATAAATTGCTAAAATATTTGTAATAATCATTTTTTTTTAGTTACTTTGCAGTAGATAATAACTTAAACGATAAAGTAACTAAAAAATTAGGATATTATGAGCGCAGAAGTAGAAAACCTCTGTGGCCTGAAAAGAGAAGATTTTCAGACCACTGTAAATGGAAAGCAGACCGACCTCTTCATCTTGAAGAATAGTCAGGGCAATGAAGTTGCAGTAACAAACTACGGCGGTGCAATTGTGGCTATCATGATGCCAGACAAAGATGGCAATTATGCTAACCTCATCCAGGGTCATGACAACATCCAGGATGTTATCAATTCACCTGAGCCTTTCCTCAGCGTACTCATCGGTCGCTATGGAAACCGTATTTGTGACGGTAAGTTTACATTACACGGCAAAGAATACCAGTTGGCTCGCAACAATGGCAAGAACCACTTGCATGGCGGTCCTACCGGTTTCCACACACACGTTTGGGATGCAACCCGCATGAGCGAAAATGCTGTCGTATTAAAATATACCAGCCCTTACGGAGAAGAAGGTTTTACAGGAGAAATGGACGTTTGGGTGGCTTACACCTTGACTGACGATAACGAGTTGGTTATCAAGTATCAGGCTACAACCAACAAGTTGACTATCGTGAACCTGACAAACCACGGTTTCTTCTCAATCCAAGGTATCGGCAACCCTACACCAACCATTGACAATATCATTTGTGAGGTAAATGCTGATTTCTATTTGCCTATCGATGAGACTTCTATCCCTACAGGTGAGATCTTGAAGGTGGAAGGCACTCCATTTGATTTCCGCACACCGAAACCGATTGGTCAGGATATCAATGCAGACAATGAGCAAATCAAGAATGGTTCAGGATATGACCACAACTACGTACTCAACAAGAAGGAAGAAGGCGAGTTGAGTTTTGCTGCAAGAATCAAGGATCCTGTTAGCTGTCGTACAATGGAAGTTTATACTACCGAACCGGGTATGCAGATGTACACAGGCAACTTCCTGGAGGGTATCAAGGGTCAGCATGGTGCAACATTCCCACGCAGAAGTGCAGTCTGCTTTGAGGCTCAACACTTCCCAGACTCACCAAACCGCTCATATTTCCCAAGTGTACGCTTGAAACCAGGCGAAACATACACACAGAAAACTATCTATAAGTTTGGTGTTGACAAATAAAAGAAACTTGTATGGTTCAGTCTTATCCTTAAGATAACCTTATCTATAAGATAGACCATACATTTAAACATAGGAGTGGCAGCTCAAAAACTGCCACTCCTTTCCAAGTCTATAAACAAAACATTTAAATATCAACTATTAAAGAAAAAATGGAAAACCAAAAACAAAATGGTAACATCATTGCCATTATCACGATGATGTTCCTCTACGCGATGATTTCATTCGTCACAAACTTAGCTGCTCCTATCGGAGTCATCTGGAAAAACGTATTTGCCGATAGCGGTAGCGCCAACATGATTGGTATGTTAGGTAATGCCATGAACTTCTTGGCTTACCTCTTCATGGGTATCCCTGCTGGTAAATTGTTGACTAAAATTGGTTACAAGAAAACAGCTCTTGCTGGTATTGCTACTGGTTTTGTCGGCGTATTCATCCAGTTCCTTTCAGGTAAGTTTGGTGTCGATGTATCAGGCTTCTCTGTTTATCTCTTCGGTGCATTCATCTCAGGTTTTGCTGTATGTATTCTGAATACTGTAGTAAACCCTATGTTGAATCTTCTCGGTGGCGGTGGTAACCGCGGTAATCAGTTGAACCTCATTGGAGGTACACTGAATTCTTTATCTGGTACTTTAACTCCAATGCTCGTAGGTGCCCTTATCGGTACAGTAACAGCCAATACCCAGATGGTAGATGTCAACTTGGTACTTTACATCGCTCTCGCAGTATTTGCAGCTGCCTTTGTATGCTTGCTCTTCATCCCTATCAAGGATCCTGAGATGGGTAAGACAACTGACAAGACTGTATTCGAGCATTCACCATGGGCATTCCGCCATTTCAACCTCGGCGTTATCGCCATCTTCGTATATGTAGGTGTTGAGGTAGGTATCCCAGGAACTTTGAATTTCTACATTTCAGACACAACAGCCAATGGTGGTGGCTTCATCAACGGCGCAGCCTTGGCAAACGCAGCAGCTATCGGTGGTTTCGTAGCAGGAACATACTGGTTGCTCATGTTGGTGGGCCGTTTGTGCTCCAGCTTCATTGCCAACAAGGTTTCAAGCCGTTCTATGATGATTGTCGCTAATGGTGCAGGTATGCTGTTCATTCTTTTGGCAGTACTTCTTGGCAAATCAACAACTGTAGATATGCCTGTCTTTACAGGTTCTTCATTCCAGTTGGTAACAGTTCCTATCTCAGCCATGTTCTTGGTACTCTGCGGTCTTTGCACCTCTATCATGTGGCCAAGTATCTTCAACCTTGCTACAGAGGGTCTTGGCAAATATACAGCCCAGGCTTCAGGCATCTTCATGATGATGGTAGTAGGTGGTGGTTTGATGCCATTGGTACAGAACTTCATCGCCGATAATGCAGGTTACATGTTGAGCTACATCGTACCTCTCATTTCTATGGGTTACATGTTCTTCTATGCAATCGCTGGTTGCAAGAACATCAACAAGGATATTCCTGTAGAATAATCTTAGGAATACCCTCTATAATGGTTGGCTTTCCATGAGTACAACTTACGGAAAGCCATTTACTAAATAAAGCAAATCTTTTAAATATTTAAATATTAACAATCTAAACTATAAGAATTATGGATATCGAAAAAGTAAGAAGCCGCTTCATCAAGCACTTTGATGGTAAAACAGGTAATATTTATATGTCTCCAGGCCGCATCAACCTTATCGGTGAGCACACCGACTACAATGGTGGATTCGTATTCCCAGGTGCAGTAGATAAGGGTATTATGGCAGAGATTCGTCCTAACGGCACAGATACAGTAATGCTCTACTCTATCGACTTGAAAGACCGTGTAGAATTCAAGGTGAATGATCCTGAGGGTCCTCGTGCTTCTTGGGCACGCTACATCTATGGTATCTGCCAGGAAATGAAGGCATTGGGTGTTGACGTTAAAGGTTTCAATGCAGCATTCTATGGTGATGTACCTCTCGGTGCTGGTATGTCTTCTTCTGCTGCTCTTGAGAGCTGCTTCGCATTTGCTTTGAACGATCTCTTCGGTGACAACAAGGTCTCTAAGTGGGATCTCGTATTGGCCGGTCAGGCTACTGAGCACAAGTATATCGGCGTAAACTGCGGTATCATGGACCAGTTTGCTTCTGTATTCGGCAAGGAAGGTAAATTGATGCGCCTCGATTGCAACAGCCGCGAGTTTGAGTACTTCCCATTCAACCCTCAGGGCTACAAGCTCTGCTTGGTAAACTCTAAGGTAAAGCATGAGTTGGCTGGTTCTCCATACAACGACCGTCGCAACTCTTGTGAGAATGTGGTTAAACACATCGCCGCTAAACATCCAGAGGCTAAGTTCGAAACCCTCCGTGATTGCACATGGGAGCAGTTGGAAGAGGTTCGTGCAGAAGTTGGCGAAGAGGATTACAGCCGCGCTCACTTTGTATTGGGCGAGAAAGACCGTGTATTGGCAGTCTGCGATGCGCTCGAAAAGGGTGACTACGAGACTGTAGGTCAGAAGATGTATGAGACTCACTATGGTTTGAGCAAGGAATATGAGGTAAGTTGCGAGGAGCTCGACTTCTTGAACGACTTAGCTAAGGAGAATGGTGTTACTGGTAGCCGTATCATGGGTGGTGGCTTCGGTGGCTGCACCATCAACTTGGTAAAGGATGACATCTATGACAAGTTCGTAGAAGATGTTACCGCTAAGTTCACAGCTAAGTATGGTCATGCTCCAGAGATTTACCCTGTAGTTATCTCAGAGGGTTCTCACAAGGTTTGCTAATATACATTATAATATATTATATAACTAATACACATGATATGCTATATCAAGTATAATATATAATGTATCAGAAAAACAAGTCCACGAAAACTAATAAAAGGTTAGTTTTTCGTGGGCTTTTCTTATTTCCATCATGTCACACACAAACAGACTATTTTAAGCTATTTTATCCCTGTTACCGCCCACGATAATACAAATAGTGTTAAAAACACACTTTAGAAACAAAAATAATGAGGAAAAAGTATTGTACTTTCGAGATAAAGTATTAATTTTACACCCAAATAATAAAGTTTCTAATAATCAACCTAAAAATGAAAGATATCAAAAATCTAATTTTGGGAGCTGGCTTAGTAACAGTCATGCTTTCTGCATGTGAGAATTCAAACCTCACACAGTCTGGTTTAAATCCTGCTGATTTCGACTCAACTGTCCTCGGCAAGAAAACGGAGTTGATTACCCTCAAGAACAATCAGGGTATGGAAGTTTGTCTTACCAATTATGGTGGACGCGTAGTTTCCATTTCTGTGCCAAACAAGGATGGTAAGCCAACAGACGTTGTATTGGGTTATGACAATATTCACCAGTATGCCGACACCCTCAACTCACCATCAGACTATGGTTCTTCTGTAGGTCGTTATGCCAACCGCATCAAGGACTCCAAATTACAGTTGAATGGTCAGACCTATCAGTTGAAGGCAAACGACAATGGCAACTGTCTGCATGGTGGCGGTGCCACAGGCTGGTTGAACCAGGTTTACGACGTAACAGCCAAAAACGATTCATCCGTTACATTCACTATCCATGCTAAGGATGGCGAGAATGGTTTCCCTGGTAATGTAACAGCAACAGCCACCTATACTGTCAAGAGCGACAACACCCTTGATATCGTATTTGGAGCAACAACAGATAAGGAGACTGTCATCAATATGACCAACCATTCCTACTTCAATCTCAACGGCGATCCTTCCAAGGAAGGTTTCGACCAGATTATGTATGTGAATGCCGACAAGTTCACTCCTTCAGACAAACTCTATATTCCTACAGGAGAAATCAAGGATGTGACAGGTACTCCTATGGACTTCCGCACTCCTACAGAAATTGGCAAGAAGGTGGATTACAACTTTGAGCAGATTAAGAATGCTACAGGTTATGACCACAACTGGTGCCTGAACACATACAAGAATGGCAAGGGCGATGACAAGACTGTTTGCGCCAGCCTCTACTCTCCTAAGAGTGGAATCCTGCTTGAAGTATTCACCAATGAACCAGGTATTCAAGTCTATACCGGTAACTTCCAGGGCACAGGCATCTCTTGCAAGCATGGCATCAAGTATCCTAAGCATGTAAGTGTATGCTTCGAGAGCCAGAAATATCCAGACTCTCCTACCAAGATTTCACAGGGAGTAAAGGATTGGACTGACGCAACCTTAAAACCAGGCGAGAAATACTACTCTCACCTTGCTTATAAATTTAGCGTAAAGAAATAAGACTCCTCTTATCAAAGCCTTTTCCTTATTCATTTAAGGAAAGGCTCTGAAAACTCAACAAAGAGAAGAAAACTCTATAAAGGGGAAAGATAAAACTATTAATAATAAACACAACAATCTTATAGTAAAATTATGAATTGGAATTCAACAGAATTCGTATGGCTGGATTGGACAGTACTCGCCATAGGTGTAATTGGCGTTATTTGGGCAGTATGGCATGCGATCGTGAAAGACAGAAAGGCTCAGAAAGGCGAAGACTCTTCTGCTTATCTTTTTGGTAAGGGTGAGCCATGGTATGTAATTGGTATGGCTATCTTCGCTGCCAATATCGGTTCAGAGCACCTCGTGGGTCTTGCCGGTACAGGTGCCAAGAGTGGTGTCGGAATGGCTCACTGGGAGATGCAGGGTTGGATGATCCTGATCCTCGGTTGGTTGTTCGTACCATTCTATCAGTTGCTCATCAACAAGATGGGTAAGATTATCACCATGCCTGACTTCCTGAAGTTCCGTTATACACAGCGTACAGGTTCATGGCTCTCTATCATCACCCTCGTAGCTTATATTCTTACCAAGGTGAGTGTTACTGCCCTTACTGGTGGTATCTTCTTCGAGTATCTCTGGGGTTTGAACTTCTGGGTTGGTGCTATCGGTTTGATTATCCTCACCACCATCTTCACCGTATTTGGCGGCATGAAGGGTGTGATGACCTTGTCAACCATCCAGACTCCTATCCTTGTCATCGGTTCGTTCCTCGTGCTCTTCCTCGGTCTCTCTACCCTTGGCGGTGGAAGCGTCTCTGCAGGTTGGGCAGATATGATGGACTACTGCGGCAAGTTGAACAACGGCTACGGAACAACCCACATGTTCCACTGGGAGGCAGGTGACTCAATGTATCAGGAGTATCCAGGTTTCGTAGTATTTATCGGTGCAACCATCATTGGTTTCTGGTACTGGTGTACTGACCAGCATATCGTTCAGCGTGTACTCGGTCAGGTTCCTGGCGAAAGCAACGTAGAGGTAATGAAGCGTGCCCGCCGCGGTACTATCGCAGCCGGTTTCTTCAAGGTTCTCCCTTGCTTCATGTTCCTCATTCCAGGTATGATTGCAGCAGCCTTGGCTCAGAAGGGCGCAATCCAGATGAACGAGACTGATGCAGCCTTCGCCATCATGGTAAAGACCGTGCTTCCTGCAGGTATCAAGGGAATCGTAACCATCGGTTTCATCTGCGCGCTCGTTGCTTCATTGGCAGCATTCTTCAACAGTTGTGCAACCCTCTTCACCGAGGACTTCTACAAGCCATTGAAGAAGGGAATGTCTGAGGCTCACTACGTACTCGTTGGCCGTATCGCTACCGTAGTAGTTGTAGTTCTCGGTTTTGCCTGGTTGCCAATCATGATGAAGATGGACACCTTATATAACTACCTCCAGGGGATCCAGTCACTCCTGGCTCCAGCTATGGTAGCCGTATTTGCGATGGGTATTTTCTTCAAGAAGATTACTCCAAAGGCAGGCGAATATACCATGATTGTAGGTTTCCTCATCGGTATGCTCCGCCTCGTTACCAATGTAATCACCGATACAGGTAAGGCAACAATGGATGGCGCATTTTGGGACTGCACTGCATGGTTCTGGCAGACCAACTGGTTGGTATTCGAGTGCTGGTTGCTCGTATTCCTCATCATCTTCATGATTGTAGTAAGTTGTTTCACACCAGCTCCAAGCAAGGAACAGGTAGAGGCCATCACCTTCACATCCGACTTCAAGAAGTCTATTCGTGAAAGCTGGGGTGCGTTCGATATCATCGGTACACTCGTAGTTATCGGTCTCTGTGCAGCATTCTACGCATATTTCTGGTAAAAAAGTATTTTCGTCAGACTGTCACTGGCGAACAATACAAATATCACACAAGTCTGTCTCCTTATAAGCAAGTTCTGAAGGAGGCAGACTTGAACAAAAAAAGCAACCACTTTTTACTCTTCAAAAAGACATTCAAAGAAATAAAGGCTGTAAAAAGCCAAACGATAATAATCATCAAAAATCAAAACATCATGACACAATTTTATAACGAACATTCCAAAGTTCTCGTTTCTGTTGACTGTATCATTTTCGGTTTCAACGGAAGCCAGTTACAATTGCTCATCGGCAAACGCCAGATGGATCCAGGTCGTGGGGAATGGTCTCTCTATGGAGGCTTCGTAGGTCAGAACGAAAATCTGGAAGATGCAGCCAATCGTGTCATTCTGGATTTGACAGGTATGAAGGGATTATACATCCGCCAAGTAGGTGCATTCGGTCGTATTGACCGTGACCCGGGCGAGCGTGTCATCTCTATCGCCTATTGCACTCTCATCAACGTAAAAGATTATGATGATTCTCTCAGAATAAGATATGGTTTGGAATGGGTAAATCTGAATGAACTCCCTAAGTTGTATTCCGACCACAACCAGATGATTCAAAATGCCATATCACAAATTCGCCGCCGCATCAACAATGAGCCATTGAGTTTTAAATTGCTTCCAGAACTGTTCACCCTTACACAGTTGCAGCATGTTTTTGAGGCCGTGATGGGTGAAGAAATCGATAAGCGCAACTTCCGTAAGCGTATCAAGGATATCGACTTCATAGAGAAGACCGAACTTATCGACAAGATATCCTCTAAAAGAGGAGCTGCTCTCTATCGCTTCAACAAGAAAGCATACGAACAAGATCCGTATTTCAACCTGAAGTAATAAAAAGCCATTAAGATAGAAAATTATTCGAAACTAAATATACAACAATTAATAAAAAGGACATAAAACTATGTTAGAAGAATTGAAAGAAAAAGTGTTCAAGGCTAATCTTGACCTTGTAAAACACAACCTTGTGCTCTTCACATGGGGAAATGTAAGTGGCATCGACCGTGAGAAAGGTCTCGTTGTCATCAAGCCATCAGGCGTAAGTTATGACAATATGAAAGCCAGCGACATGGTAGTAGTTGACTTGGAAACAGGCAAAGTAGTAGAAGGCGATCTGAATCCTTCATCTGATACCCCTACCCATTTGGTTCTCTACCGTGCTTTCCCTGAGTTGGGCGGTGTGGTACATACACATTCAACTTATGCTACAGCTTGGGCTCAGGCTGGCATGGATATTCCTAACATCGGTACTACCCACGCAGACTATTTCCACGACTGCATCCCTTGCACTGAGGCCATGACCGAAGACATGATGGCTGAGTATGAGCATAATACAGGCGTAGTGATCGTTGACCGTTTCAAGAAGGACAATATCAACCCGGTTCATACTCCAGGTGTACTGGTGAAGAACCACGGTCCATTCACATGGGGTAAAGATGCAGACGAAGCTGTTTACCACGCAGTAGTAGCAGAGCAGGTAGCCAAGATGGCGTTCATCTCTTTCAGCGTGAACCCAAATACTACCATGAATCCGCTGCTCGTAGAGAAGCACTTCAGCCGCAAGCATGGTCCTAACGCCTACTACGGTCAGAAAAAGAAAAAGTAATTCCGAAGAAAGAAAAATTCCGAAGAAAGAAGAAAGATAATAATAAACTAACAATATAACAACAACAACAATCATGATTAAAGCATTTGAAAATTTAGAGGTTTGGTTTGTAACTGGTGCACAACTTCTTTACGGAGGTGAGACAGTTAAAATAGTAGATGGTCACTCAAAGGACATGGTAGATGGTCTCAACAACAGTGGCATCATCCCAATCAAGGTAGTTTACAAAGGCACAGCAAACTCTTCTGCAGAGGTAGAGGCTGTGATGAAGGCTGCCAACAACGACAACAAGTGTGTAGGTATCATCACATGGATGCATACCTTCTCTCCTGCCAAGATGTGGATCAAGGGCTTGCAGGCTCTCGAGAAGCCACTCCTCCACTTCCATACACAATATAACGCAGAACTCCCTTGGGATTCTATCGATATGGACTTCATGAACCTCAACCAGTCTGCTCACGGCGATATCGAGTTCGGCCATATCTGCACTCGTATGCGCATTCCAAGAAAGGTAGTAGTAGGTTACTGGAAGAGCGAAGAGGCTCAGAAGCAGATTGCTACATGGGCTCGCGTAGCAGCTGGTGTTGCTGATGCTCACAACGTACGCTGCTTGATGTTCGGTATGAATATGAACAACGTAGCCGTAACAGATGGCGACCGCGTAGAGTTCGAGCAGCGCATGGGTTACCACGTAGATTACTACCCTGTATCTTCACTCATGGAGTACTACAAGAAGGTAACTGATGCAGAGGCAGATGCACTCGTTGAGGAGTACAAGAAGGAATACACCATCAAGATCGATGAGTCTGGCGAGGAAGTATATTGGGAGAAGGTGAAGAACGCTGCTAAGGCAGAGATCGCTCTCCGCCGCGTATTGAAGGATGAGAACGCAGTAGCATTCACCACCAACTTCGATGACCTCGGCGATGCAGATGTAAACGATCCTAACTTCTGCGGTTTCGACCAGATTCCAGGTTTGGCTTCACAGCGCCTGATGGCAGAGGGTTATGGTTTCGGTGCAGAGGGTGACTGGAAGACAGCTTGCCTCTACCGCACACTCTGGGTAATGAACCAGGGCTTAGAGAAGGGCTGTTCATTCCTTGAGGACTATACACTCAACTTTGCAGAAGACCGCACATCAAGCCTCCAGAGCCACATGCTCGAGGTTTGCCCATTGATCGCTACAGACAAGCCAAAGCTCGAGGTTCACTTCCTCGGCATCGGTATCCGCAAGCAGCAGACCGCTCGCCTCGTATTCACATCTAAGACCGGTAAGGGTGTAAAGGCAACTGTAGTTGACCTCGGCAACCGTTTCCGTCTCATCGCAAGTGAGGTAGAGTGCATCGAGCCAAAGGCAATGCCTAAGCTCCCTGTAGCTTCTGCTCTCTGGGTTCCACAGCCAACCTTCGAGATTGGTGCAGGTGCTTGGATTCTCGCTGGTGGTACACACCACAGTGCATTCTCTTACGACATCACTGCTGAGTACTGGGAAGATTTCTGCGAGATCCTGGGTATCGAGTTCGTTAACATCGACAAGAACACAACAATCAGCAGCTTCAAGCAGCAGCTCCGCAACAACGAGATTTACTACATGCTCAACAAAGCGTTGAGATAATTTAAGTGAAGAATGAAGAACGAAGAGTGAAGAATTCTATTGCTTTTCTCTTTGTTCTTTACATTAAAGAATGAAAGAACAATGAGCGCAAAAACTATTATAGAATCAGGTAAAGCCATTCTCGGTATCGAGTTTGGCTCTACCCGAATCAAGGCTGTCTTGATTGACACCGACAACAACCCTATCGCACAGGGTAGCTTTGAGTGGGAAAACCAGTTGGTTGATGGTCTCTGGACTTACAGCATCGATACCATCTGGAAAGGCTTGCAGGATTGCTATGCTGACCTCCGCAAGAACGTAAAGGCTGAGTACGACTGCGAAATCGAGCAGTTGGCTGCCATCGGTATCTCTGCGATGATGCACGGCTACATGGCTTTCGGCAAGGATGAGAATATCCTCGTTCCTTTCCGTACCTGGCGCAATACCAACACTGCCAAGGCTGCAGCCGAGCTTTCAGAGCTCTTCCACTTCAACATCCCATTGCGTTGGAGCATCTCTCACGTATATCAAGCTATCCTGAATGGTGAGGAGCACATCGATAAGATTGACTTCCTGACCACGCTCGCTGGTTATATCCACTGGCAGTTGACAGGCAAGAAGGTTCTTGGCGTAGGCGATGCATCAGGTATGCTCCCTATCGATTCCAACACCAACAACTACGATGCAGAGATGGTGGCTAAGTTCGATAAACTCATCGAGCCAAAGAACTTGGGCTGGAAGATTCTTGACATACTCCCAGAGGTATTGAATGCAGGCGAAGACGCAGGTGTTCTTACAGAAGAAGGTGCAAAGAAGCTCGATCCATCTGGCACTTTGAAGGCTGGTACTCCTCTCTGTCCTCCAGAGGGTGATGCTGGTACAGGTATGGTAGCTACCAATGCTGTTCGTCAGCGCACAGGTAATGTCAGTGCTGGTACATCTTCTTTCTCTATGATTGTATTGGAGAAAGCATTGAGCCAACCATACGAGGTCATCGACATGGTGACAACACCTGACGGCAGTCCTGTAGCCATGGTTCACTGCAACAACTGTACTTCCGACCTCAATGCATGGGTAGGACTGTTCAAGCAGTACCAGGAGTTGCTCGGTGTCCCGGTAGATATGAACGAAGTATTCGGCAAGCTCTACAACCACGCTCTCGAGGGCGATGCTGATTGTGGAGGCCTGATTGCATACAACTATATCTCAGGTGAGCCTGTAACAGGTTTGGCAGAAGGTCGCCCTATGTTCGTTCGCTCTGCCAACGACAAATTCAACCTTGCCAACTTCATGCGTGCCAACCTTTACGCTTCTGTAGCAGTATTGAAGATTGGTAACGACGTATTGTTCAAGGATGAGAAGGTACAGGTAGATCGCATCACAGGTCACGGCGGTTTGTTCAAGACTAAGGGTGTAGGTCAGCGCATCCTCGCAGCAGCTATCAACTCCCCTATCTCTGTGATGGAGACAGCCGGTGAAGGTGGTGCATGGGGTATCGCCCTGCTCGCAGGTTACCTGGTTAATAATGAGGAGAAATTGAGCCTTGCAGACTACCTCGACAAGAAGGTATTCGCAGGAAATACTGGTGTAGAAATTGCACCTACAGCTGAAGATGTAGCTGGTTTCGATGCATATATTGAGACCTATAAGGCAGGTCTTGCCATCGAACAGGCAGCTGTAGCCAATAAGAAATAAAATGAGTTTGTGGGGGATTTTCCCTCACAAACGTATTTTTTTAAAAGCATCTTATCGCAAGATGAGATTCGTTTTAATAAGATAAGGAAATATACCTTATTATATATAGAAGATAATATCATATATGGAAACCTAAAAAATTAAAACAACAAAAACGATGATGAACAGACTTATTGCAACCACGTTATTATCAACAGCCGTTGCGTTCTCTGCCCAGGCTCAGGATGTGACAGGTACCATACATGCCAATCAGGGCACCCAGAAGATTTACAAGGAAATCTACGGTCAGTTTGCCGAGCATCTCGGTAGCTGTATCTATGGTGGACTTTGGGTGGGTCCTGATTCTAAGATTCCCAACACTCAGGGTTATCGTAACGACGTACTCCAAGCCTTGAAGGACCTGAAGGTTCCTGTATTGAGATGGCCAGGAGGATGCTTCGCTGATGAATATCACTGGATGGATGGTATCGGTCCACGTGAGAAACGCCCTAAGATGCAAAACAACAACTGGGGTGGAACCATCGAGGACAATTCTTTCGGTACACACGAGTTTCTGAATCTCTGCGAGATGATCGGCTGCGAACCTTATATCAGCGGAAACGTTGGTTCGGGTACGGTCGAGGAATTAGCAAAGTGGGTAGAATACATGACCAGCGATGGTGATACTCCAATGGCAAAACTCCGCCGCCAGAACGGTCGCGATAAAGCCTGGAAAGTAAAATACCTCGGAGTGGGCAACGAGAGCTGGGGATGCGGTGGAAACATGCGCCCAGAGTACTACTCAGACCTCTTCCGCCGATACTCCGTATATTGCCGCAACTATGATGGCAACGAACTCTACAAGATTGCATCAGGTGCCAGCGACTACGATTACAACTGGACCAAAGTCTTGATGGACCGTGTTGGTCATCGTGCCAACGGAATCTCACTTCATTATTATACCGTCACAGGTTGGAGTGGCAGCAAAGGCTCTGCTACCAAATTTAATAACGATGATTTCTATTGGACCATGGGCAAGTGTCTTGGCATCGAGGATGTCATCAAAAAGCACGAGGCCATCATGGACAAGGCTGACCCTAAAAAGCAAATTGGTCTTCTGGTCGATGAGTGGGGAACCTGGTGGGATGAGGAACCGGGCACAATCAAGGGCCATCTCTATCAGCAGAACAGTATGCGCGATGCCTTTGTAGCTGCGCTCTCACTGAATGTTTTCCATCGTCATTGCGACCGAATCCGTATGACCAATATCGCTCAGGTAGTCAACGTTCTCCAGTCAATGATTCTGACAGATACGAAAGGTACAGGTCACATGGTACTCACTCCGACCTACCACGTATTTAATATGTATAAGGATTTCCAGGAAGCAACCTACCTTCCGATGGATGTGAAATGTGATTCTATGGACGTTCGTGGCGACAGCCATGCCAAGAATGGTCGCAAGATTCCTGTAGTTTCCACTTCAGCAGCCAAGAAGACAGACGGAACCATCGTCGTTTCACTTGCCAACGTAAGCCTGGACAAGGCGCAGGAGATAGAATTTGCCCTCGACGGAGTACAGGCAAAAAACGTGGCAGGTAAAATTCTCACTTGCAAGAAAGTAAGCGACTTCAATGACTTCGAACATCCAGAAGTAGTGAAGCCAACCACATTTAAGGATGCGAAATTGAAGAAAAACGCCCTAAAAGTAAAGATTCCTGCAAAATCTATTGTTGTTTTAAAAATAAAATAGTATTTTTGTAGGGTGTAAAAAGGCCAGAGCCTGTTTTTATACATTAAAAGGCTCTGGAACCTATCGTTTCAGCAGAAGTTTTAACACATAAAAATTATAATTCTATTATGAATGACATTAAGGTAATGAATCATGCAGCCGATAATATCCGTATCTTGGCTGCCTCAATGGTAGAAAAAGCTAACTCAGGTCACCCAGGTGGTGCTATGGGTGGTTCTGATTTCATCAATGTACTTTTCGCAGAGTACTTGGTATATGATCCAGCAGATCCAACATGGACTGGTCGTGACCGTTTCTTCCTTGACCCAGGTCACATGAGTCCAATGCTCTATGCAGGTTTGGCCATGCGCGGTTTCTTCTCAATGGAAGACCTCAAGCAGTTCCGCCAGTGGGGTTCAGTAACTCCAGGTCACCCAGAACTTGACCTCGAGCGTGGTATCGAGAACTCATCTGGTCCTCTCGGTCAGGGTCACGCCCTCGCAGCTGGTGCTGCCGTTGCCGAGAAGTTCCTGGAGGCTCGTCTTGGTTCTACTATGATGCAGCACAAGATTTATGCATATATCTCTGATGGTGCAGTAGAGGAGGAAATCTCTCAGGGCGTAGGCCGTATCGCAGGTAACCTCGGCTTGAACAACCTCATCATGTTCTACGATTCTAACGACATCCAGCTCTCTACAGAGTGTGGCGTCGTAATGAACGAGGATACAGAGATGAAGTACAAGGCTTGGGGTTGGAACGTTATCAAGATCAACGGTAACGACGTAGCTCAGATCCGCGAGGCTCTTGATGCAGCTCAGAAAGAGCAGGATCGCCCTACCCTCATCATCGGTAAGACTGTAATGGGCAAGGGTGCCCTCCGTGCTGATGGCACAAGCTACGAGGCTTGCATCAATACTCACGGTGCTCCTCTCGGTGGCGACGCTTACGTAAATACAATCAAGCACCTCGGTGGTGATCCTGAGAATGCATTCGTTATCTTCGACGATGTAAAGGAGATTTACGCTAAGCGTGCTGAGGAGTTGAAGAAAATCGTTGCTGAACGCAAGGCTGCAGAGGCTGAGTGGCGCAAGGCTAACCCAGAGAAGGCTGCTCAGATGGATGAGTGGTTCAGCGGCAAGGCTCCTCAGGTAGATTGGAGTAAGATTGAGCAGAAGGCTGGTTCAGCTACTCGTGCAGCATCTGCTACTTGTCTCGGCGTTTTGGCAGAGCAGGTTCCTAACATGATCTGTGCATCAGCCGACCTCTCTAACTCTGATAAGACAGACGGTTTCTTGAAGAAGACCAAGAGCATCGTTCGTGGTGACTTCTCTGGTGCTTTCTTCCAGGCAGGTGTTGCTGAGTTGACTATGGCAGATATGTGTATCGGTATGATGCTCCATGGTGGTGTGGTTGCAGCAATGGGTACATTCTTCGTATTCTCTGACTATATGAAGCCAGCGGTTCGTATGGCAGCTTTGATGCAGGTTCCAGTGAAGTTCATCTGGACTCACGATGCATTCCGTGTTGGTGAGGATGGACCTACCCACGAGCCAGTTGAGCAGGAAGCACAGATCCGCTTGATGGAGAAGTTGAAGAACCATGCAGGTAAGGACAGCGTTCGCGTATTCCGTCCAGCTGATGCTGATGAGACTACAGTTTGCTGGAAGCTCGCTATGGAGAATGTTGATACTCCTACAGCTCTCATCTTCTCTCGTCAGGGCATCGCCAAGTTGCCAGAAGGTAATGATTACGAGCAGGCTGCTAAGGGTGCTTACATCGTAGCAGGCAGCGATGAGAATCCAGACGTTATCCTCGTAGCAAGCGGTTCTGAGGTTTCTACATTGGAGGCTGGTTGCGAGGCTTTGCGTGCTGATGGCATCAAGGTACGCGTGGTAAGTGCTCCATCTGAGGGCTTGTTCCGTGGTCAGAGCAAAGAGTATCAGGAGAGCGTATTGCCAAAGAACGCTAAGATCTTCGGTATGACTGCTGGTCTTCCTGTAACACTCCAGGGTCTCGTAGGCGCCAACGGTAAGGTTTGGGGCTTGGAGAGCTTCGGTTTCTCTGCTCCTTACAAGGTACTCGATGAGAAACTCGGTTACACAGGCGAGAACGTTTACAAGCAGGTAAAGGCTTTCTTAGCTGAGGCATAAAGAATACAAAAAGGAGTAAGAAGTGAAGGAGTTGGAGGGTTTCAGACTACTCTTTTTCTCCTTCACCTGACTCTTTTTTTTTCATATAAATAAGTTCTAACCTTTAAATTTTAACGATTATGGAAGTAAAGACAGTAGGAGTTGCATGCGATCACGCAGGTTTCCCAATGAAACAATTTGTATTGCAGTATTTGGAGAAGAAAGGTTATCCTGTAAAGGATTATGGTACATATAGCGACGAAAGCGTTGACTACCCAGACTTCGGTCATGCACTTGGCGAGGGTATCGAGAGCGGCGAGGTTTATCCTGGTATCGGTATCTGCGGTAGTGGCGAGGGTATCTCCATGACCTTGAACAAGCATCAGGGTGTACGTGCTGGTTTGGCATGGAACAAGGAGATTGCTCATCTCATCCGTCAGCATAATGATGCTAATGTCTTGGTACTTCCAGGCCGTTTCATCGACAACAAGACTGCCGAAGCTATCATGGACGAGTTCTTCTCTGCTTCCTTTGAAGGTGGCCGCCACGAGCGTCGTGTCAAGAAGATTCCTCTTCAGAAGTAAGTCTTGCAACTGATTCTTAAGAAAATGAACAGAAAGAACCAGTAAACCTATAGAAAATGCGCTTATCTCCCCTATTGGGAATAAGCACATTTTTTTTGCATTTTTTGCTTGGTCATCTCATGATTTTGATGTACCTTTGCAACGATTAAGACAAATCAACATAATCAACAAAACGACAATGAAAAAAATCATTTTTGGAATTGCTCTATTGCTCTCTTCTTCATTGGCAATGGTAGCACAGGAAAACAAGAAAGCCTGCTGTAAGACCCTGTCTTCATGCAGCAAGAATGCAAAAGGTTATTATACCCAGTATTACGGCAACAACCCTCAACTCATCAAGGAGGCAGAGGCATGGGCTGCATCAGGTGTCTGGCAGAATGGTTTTACCAAAGCCCGCCCTCATCACAGCGTCAATCTCGTGGATTTCTATCTTCAGTATCAGAAGAATCCTGAACAGTGGAAGGCTCTCTTCGACTACCTTGCCAAGACCGATTTGCTCAGTATTCCTGGCGGCAAGCACAAGATTCCCGGCTCATCACTCACCATCAGCGTAGAGGACAGCAAAAATGATCCGTTGGAAAAGCGCGGTTCTGAAAGCCACAACCATCACATTGATTTCCAGTATGTCGTCAAGGGCGTGGAGCGTTTCGGCATCATCGACCACTATACCAGTACGCCCAACTGCAAGTACCGTCCTGATGTCATTCATTACGACTACAAGAAGTGCCGTACCAAGTTCTACGACAGCACTCCAGATGAATTTTTCATCTTTTTCCCTCGTGACTGGCACATCGCCAAAGTAGCCAATGATACCGACAATCAAGACATCAGAGTACTTGTCATCAAAGTGGATTATAAAGATTGATTAGCAGAATGAAACAACTGAGAGAGAACGAAGGAATAGAGCGCAGTTTGTTGCTGACGATGGCTGTTATAGCGGGCCTCACAGTAGCAAACTGCTACTATAATCAACCGCTCTTAGAGATGATTCGCCATGACATGGGCGTGAGTCAACATGAGGCTAATCTCATAACCGTTGTCACACAGATAGGCTATGCGCTGGGCTTATGTTTCCTGATTCCTATGGGTGACCTCTACTCGCGTCGCCGCATCATCGTCATCAATATGTCCGTAGCAGCCGTCATGGCCGTTTTCATAGCTTTTTCCCAAAGAGTATGGATTGTTTGGGGTGCCTCTCTCCTGCTGGGAGCCTGCTCAGTCATTCCACAATTCTTCATTCCTATAGCAGGACAATATTCCGAAAAGAAAAATAAAGGCAGAAACATGGGCATTGTCCTGTCGGGACTGCTTACGGGCATTCTTGCCTCCAGAGTGGTCAGCGGTTACGTGGGCGAATGGTTGGGCTGGCGCGAGATGTTTATCATAGCAGCCCTCATCATGATAGTCTGCCTGATTCTCACGCTCAAGATTATGCCGCAGATAGACAGCAACTATGTAGGAACATATAGGGGGCTGATGAAAAGTGTCTTCCACATTGTAGCAAGCAATGCTCGCATACGTCTCTATGCCATCCGTGCAGCTTTCAGTTTTGGTAGTATGATGGCCATCTGGTCTTGTCTCGCCTTTCGCTTGGCACAAGCCCCATTCTTTTCGGGTAGCGAGATGGTGGGCACCTTAGGTATGTGCGGTATAGCTGGAGCATTAGCAGCAAGCGGATTGGGTAAACTTGTGAACCAATGGGGCATTAGAAAGTTAAGCCTTTATGGCGCCTGCCTGCAACTTGTAGCATGGACCACAGCTTATCTCTTTGGCGACACCTATATGGGACTTATTGTGGCTATTATTCTGGTTGACATCGGTTTACAATGTCTGCAACTAAGTAATCAGAGTGGTTGCATTCAGGAAATGCCTGAAGCATCAAACAGGGCCAACACCATTTTCATGACCACCTATTTTATTGGTGGCTCCTTTGGCACATATTGCGCCGGATTAGCCTGGACACATGAAGGTTGGATGGGTGTATGTGCAGTAGGAGCAGTCTTGGCAGCCATATCGCTCAGCATCACTATTTGCAGTACAAAGTAAAAGTCCCTCATAAAAGTGTGATATAAGATAACATTACAAAATATCTTAGAAGATTTTTTATTCTTCTACAATCATTTAAAAGAGGGTGTGTCATAAGTCTGTGACGCACCCTTTTTTT
>NZ_QTXV01000046.1:0-26182 GCF_003461825.1 Prevotella sp. AM42-24
ACAATGAAATGCTTGCCCTCATCTGTCTCGCAATAGACATCATATATACAGCCTCGCAAATCCTTGGAATCAGCCAACTGCTCTTTGTCCTTGAAGGAGACATCCCTGACTTGAAATTCCCCCTCGAACAAATCATTTAAGAAACTTATCAGCAAATCCTTGCTGAACTCCTGACCGAACAATCGCTTAAAGCCCCAGTCGGTAAATGGGTTAATGTATTTCGCCATAATATTTGTATGATGTATGTTGTTAACGCACTATTGCGTCTTCGAGGGCAAAAGTACGATTAATTTTTGAAAAATGCAAATCTGAAAGCAAAAAAATCAATATGATGGAGAATATCGGCGTAAAAACAAGGAAAACAACCTCGTCATTTTCGTAGATTTATGGAATATGAGAAGAAGCCCCAGATATCTGATCAGACAATTCAAAAGAAAAATATAAAGGAAAGAGCTCTAACTGTATGGTTGAAACGGGCTGAAAGCCCAAAGGCTCGTAACCCAGGGCAGCACCTGGGTACACTCGCAGTCAGCAATACGCCCTGTAAGGGCAAAAGCTTAAAAAATATATTGTTTTTCACAGTTTTCTCCCATTTTCCTTGCATGATTCAGATAATAATCGTAAATTTGCAGTAGATAAATACGCAAGCTTATGAAAGAGAAAAGCTATACATTGCCAGAAGAGCAGAAAGATGCAGCTTTCGCAGCAGAGCCTACACCAACCTATCACGGAAATGCCGCCATGACACTTCCCGAGGATGAATGTGCAGAAGAAGATATTGACTGGAACAAGATTCCTGTGGGCTGGCATCCGGCTAATGAAGAAGAAGCCATGGCTAGGATTGAAGCTATTGAGGCGGAGTATGAGAATGGGCAATATATTGATGCAGAAGAATTTGAAAAAGAACTAATTGCACAATATCCATGGCTAGCATAAGATTAACTCTTTACCACCGCCCTTACCATAGTGCGATTATCAAGGAGAATTGGAAGATTATCTATCGCTACGACGAAGCCAACGACCTCGTCATTTTCGTAGATTTATGGGATATGAGAAGAAGTCCTAGATATCTGATTAGACAATTCAAAAGAAAACTATAAAGGAAAGAGCCCATGAAAAAGAAAAGATATACATTGCCAGAAGAGCAGCCGATTCCAGTTGGCTGGCATCCGGCTAATGAAGAAGAAGCCGCGGATAGGATTGAAGCCATTGAAGCGGAGTACGAAAGGGCAGGCAAGGCTACTGATTTTGATGAATTTATAGAAGAACTAAAATCGGAAGGATTATGGCTCAACCAATAAAAGCAATACCAACACTCTATGGTGAAGAGGCTCGTCGTTTCCAAGAAATGGCAGACGAAACTGAGCGCAAATATGATATTAGTCCCAAGCGAGACATCAAAAAAGATCCTCGCTATCGTGCTATGCGCACAATACTTGAAAGGTCGAACATAAAATAGAACTTTGCAGGTGGTTCAAGAACGGGCTGAAAGCCCAAAAGCTCCTATCCTGGTCAGCACCCTGGGTACACTAACAGTCAGCAATGCGCCCTGCAAGGACAAAAGCTTCGTATAACACTCTATATTAGAACACATAGAAATAGCGTTTAAGGTCACAAATTGTGACCTTAAACTATTGGTTTTCAAGTATTTTATTTATTTTCCTTTCCCCTAATCACCTCCAATACCTTTCCGAGATGATAAGTTACCAAGCCATCCTCATAGGTGGTGTCCAATACCTGAACCACGGCACTATCCCTATCCGAATGATAACCCACATAAAACCTTATCGCATCGAAACGACGGAGATAACGCTTGCCATCAGCCTCATCAATATAAGTATATTTGTTAAGCGTGGTCTGCTTCAGCGAACGGTACTCCTCGGTCTTCACACCAGATACAATCTCCTCGAAATATACCTTCTCGATAATCAGCGTCAAAACCTTCAAGCCCGACAGATTTAACTGCGATGGCTTTTTCTCTATTCGCTGCTCCAGACATTGCTGTTCCTTATTGTAGGCAAAGTAGATGATAGTGCCATTCATGATTTTCTGAATGATACTGTCGATGATTTCCAGCGGAACCTGATACCATTCCGTAGCCTCATGCATCTCTCCCTTATCATCAGCCACCTTAAAACGGAAGTTCACCGTCTGCAACACCTGATGCACCAGGTCCTCAAACTTCTGGGAGTGCATGTTCACTATCTTGTAAATACTTACTATCTCTACAGGTGCCATCAGGTAAGTAGGCTCGTGCTCGGCATTTGCCACACGCTCCTCCACCCTATTCGTAGAGAAACCTATCTTATAGAGATTCTTGATGTTCCGAATCTCCGGATTCTTTGATTTCGAACGAAGCACGTAGATATACCCCGTCACCCGGTCTTCCTGTTTCACGTCCTCAGGATTGAAGAAATGGGCATCTGTCTCCTCCAGAGTTTCGGTGATGGCATAGCCACTTGTCACCACATTCTTGCGAAGTGTCTGGAGATAGATATCCGACTCCGTACCATTTTCATAGATACAGCGGGTTCTGCCATCGGGCAAACCATTAGTACTCTTTTTCTTCTCAATAATCTCATATAACAAAACCATCTGACCATCTACAAGATAATAGTGTCCAGCCAATAAGCTCGTCGTCTTCGAGATTCTCTGTAACTGTCGCTTCCCGGTCTTCAAATCCTGATGCACCTGTTCGAAGAGAGGCTTAAACCGTGCAAAATCCTCACACGGTTTTCTTTGCGCCACATGGTCGGGCGCATCCTTCTTCTGAGCCATCACGCCTTTCATGTCAGCAGGCACATCGAAGAGTTTTACCTCCTGATAGGAAACATCCATCAAAGGGTCGCTGAATATATCTTCTAATTCTTTATCAATATCCATATCACTATATATATAATAAGGTGAAAAACTATATAGCCTATCCCAACAGTTGATACTCATCATACTGTCTTAGACTATCTGTTGCCTTGATTCGCAGTGCCTTGAGCGATGCAGCAAGCAACTTTTCTTTCAAGCCACCATCTGCTGTAGGTTCGCTACCATGCGCTGCCACCCACTTGTTGATTTCAAGCAATTTCTGTGCCAGCCTGTCATCGGGCGTCGGTGCCTTCGGTTTCGGACGTACATCCGCCAACAAGGGGTCATCAAATATCTCTAATAATTCTTCTGGCCAATCCATCTTTTGAAATGTTGAATGTTAAATGTTGAATTATAAATGCCAAATTACTTTTCCGGCTCATACTCCAAGCCACTCATCCTTCTTAATTTCAAGTTTTTGATTTTCAGGTAGGCAGCTGCCAGTTCTCTCACCTTTGGGTCAGGGTCGTTGATGTCTGGGCGTTGTTCATTGTGCTCTTCCACCCATTTTCTGTACGGTCCCTTGAAGAGGATGATGGCTTGTTCCAGGGTCATATCAAACTTCTGTTCTGCCATCGTATCCTGGATAATCTTAAGGGTCTGCTTATCTACATTCTTCGACAGCACCTCGTAAGCACGCTGGAAAGGGTTGATGGAATCAATCAGATTGATGCTCAACTGGTTGATATTAATCATTCGGTTTGCCAGTTTGATGAGGCGATTGCCTTCAGACTCCTTCTCCTCATCGTTTGCCGAAGCATCGAAGTCGATAGGATTTCCCTTATCATCCACCACTTCACCACCCTTGACAAGGGTATCAAGCAGCAGGCGCTGACGAACTTCTTCCACTTCGTCCTCGCTCAAATCCGGATACTTTTCACGAATCACTTTCGGAATGAGCGTTTTGGTGATGGTTTCAGCCGTAGTACTTCCGCTGATGGCTTTCACCACAAGGTCGTCTTGCAAGATAGCAGCCTTCAAATCATCCAACTGATCCACTACAATCATCTTCGTCTTCTCGCTCGACAAAGGTTTCAAACCCTCTATCACCAGGGTACGGGCATCCAGCGGACTACCCTCATCACTATCCACATCCTTCATCGTCTTAAAATGCCAACTTGGCGCCATCACCTGCTCCATCAGAAGCGATGCGGTAATGGCTTTCAGAAAGTCGTTTACCGCCACCTTCACATCGGGCTGATTGGCATCAGGCATTCCTATCATGTTCACAAACTTGGCGGTTTCCTTGCCTTCGCAATCACGGGTGCATCTCCCGATAATCTGCACCACTTCGGTCAGCGAGCCACGCACACCGATGGTCAGACATTCCTCACACCATTGCCAGTCGAAACCTTCCTTGGCAGTACCTAGGGCGATAATGATGTCCATGTCATCACGCGTCTTCATACGCTGCAGATATCCCTGCACCAGATTGCGGGTCTCGGCGTGGTCTTCCACCAGATCAGCAACCTTCAGCAGTCTGCCATCCTTGGTTCTGACGTAATAGATGCCACCATTGTTATAATCCCGTTCCTCTACCTTACCGATAATCTTGATGATTTCATCCACCTCCGTGTATTTACCCAAACCGCTGGATGCTCGGGAGTTGACACTCGGAATATGGATGATGGTCTTCTTGGTAGTATCCAGCACCTCGGCGATATGGTCGAGATAACTGCCGTGATAGAAGTGATAGCCCAGGACGAGGTTCTTGAGATAGCGATAACCGTTGAGTTGCTGATAATAGTTGTAGGTTACCGGGAAGAAACGGGCCTCATCCTCTGCCCTCAACACCGGAACACCATCACCTCGGAAGTAACTGCCCGTCATGGCAACAATATGACCGGTGGAATTATTCATCACCCGGCGCACGATGTCGCCCAGTCCACTGTTCACATCAGCACTTGTATGATGAAACTCATCTATCGCCAAGAGACAATCATTAAACTCCTCGTCACTTATTTCCTTCATGCCGTTTCTTAGTGTGGCATGGGCGCAAACCAGGATATTGTTTTTATCTTGATGAAAGAAATTTTTAAAGCGTACCGCCTTATCTTTCTCGTCGGTAGTATCGCAAAGATTATACTGTTGCGCCACCCTCCAATCGGCGAAGAAGCCATACTTCATCAGGTCGGTGTTTTGGAAAGAACGGCCGATACTCTTTTCTGGTACAGCCACCACCACCTTCTTGATGCCCTGATTCTTCAGTTTATCCAGAGCGATGAACATCAAGGCACGACTCTTACCAGATGCAGGTGGCGCCTTGATAAGCAGAAAGCGATGGTTGCGGGCTTCGTAAGCCTTGGCTTGCATCTCTCGCATACCGAGTTCATTGGTATTACTCGATTTACCCGTTTGCTGATACTTGATATCAACGATATTATCATTTATCTTGTCCATAAGCCTTTATATTTTTATTATTCCTTAAATCTTCTCCAGCTACGAGTTGTTTTTCTATTGTTGTAAAATGCTGGTCACCAGAATCATAGGTAAAGTTATCAAACTCTTCTTTAGTCATCAACTCTCCCATTTCTAATGCATTTTGCATATACTCATTGGTAGCCCAATCTTGCTCCAAGACTTTCCCATCCCGATTGGTGACAAAAGCCTTTAATTTACCTTCTATATTTTGGAAACGAACTATGATGTCATCTTCCCAATAATAGACATAAACAGAATCGCCTCTTTTTAAAGTATGCGATATGTAACTATCTCGTTTTGACATAAGCGTATGATAAAATTATTTCTTAGGCCATAACCCTATTTCTTTTTCAAATTGTCTTGTTAGTCCAGGTCCTATAGACGACCAAAAGCCATCAATCATAATACCATCTGGATTTTCCAGACGATCTTTTATTTCTTCTTTCAGATCTTCGAGTTCCTCGGCAGAGAAATCATCACGAGTGAAACCATTCTCTTTTAACTCTTTATCCACCTGCTTTTCTATTTCATCGAGTTCTATATTCACATGAGTTAGTTTCTCTTCATTTTCTGTAGGCTGTTCTGTATCTTCCTTCTTATCATTATATTCAGCCCATTCTCTTATTGTTGCAGGTTCGCCATCAGCCAATTTCTTACTAAAGAAATAAACACATAGTAGTCTTTCTATTGGCTCATCTGTAAAGATAGAACCATAGAGCAAATGTTTCATATCTTCGTCTACATCATAATAAGAGGTAGATGAGTTACCGTCAACTTCGTATCTTAGGCTTTTACCCTCACATTCCAAACGAATAGATTGTACAGGGAGCAAGCCGTATACATCCGGCTTGCACAATACATCTTCCACGTATGGAGCTATATCTAAAGTCAAATAAAGCTCGTCGCAATTATCATTTGTCGTAGCATATTCATCCCAATTAGCCTTTGATAAAGGTACAACCAGCTCATCGCCTTCACGCTTAGGCATACGGATTTCAACCTTATGGGCAGCAGGAAGATTATTTTCATCAATAGGATAATCAAACAAATGCAGTTTACCCTTAACACCTTCTATCGGTTTATCGAACATATAAGCATCTTTGAGCACCCACTTATATTGCGACTCATCAGGCGAAGCCCAAAGAGAATCAGACTCTGTTTCTATTCTGTCTAACGTTACATATCCAATGATAGCACCATAAGGAAACTCATTTGCTTGTGGTAAATTACCAAAGAGAATATCGTTGCTTATAGTTGACGCCCATTCCAAAGGCATTCCACCTAGCATATTCATACTAAACTTCTTGCTGGCATGTATGAGTATTCTACCGGGATTTTCTTTCGGTTTCCATGTTCTATTCTCTACATCTTTAATACCAGAGCAAATCATTGTCGCCCATGGCTGTTGTACCGATAATACTTTCATAAGTTTAATATTTTAAAGGTTATTATTTCTTGTCAGCTGTCATTTTCTCATAGAGTTTGAAGAGGCATTCCAATCGAGCCTCATCATTTGGGAACGGAGCGCCAGGATAGCAGCTTTCTACGATGGCATCCAGTTCCTCATGTGCAGCACGCAAATCCTCCGGCATCTTTTCCGGGTCGTAAAGATCTGCAAGCGTCTTCTCGGGATAGTTTTCACGAGCCAGAAGCACATTCGTTGCCGCCTCTTCTATCTCAGACTTCTTGGTGTCGGAGATGGATGGGAAGGGGAATGTGTTGTAGCAGAGAAAGATAGAATAACGTATTCGATTATCCAACCTTCCTGCATTATGCTTTGTCCACAAAATATGCATTTTAGATGTCAATAAACCAAAAACAAACAAATTTGCATCATATATAACTTGAGCTGAATTCGGTACAATCGTTTTGTCAGGAACAAAGTTCATTGGTATATACTCACGACTTTCAGAAGAAACTATAGGAATTACCAACGACATTTCATTGCATTCAAAGAATTCTCTCATTTGATGTGCTTTTTTTGCTTGCACATGAAGTGTTTTATCCTTACTATTTATTCTATATTCACGACATTTATCAATAGCGTTTTTAATTGGTATAATCTTTTCTGCTTCTTCTAAATCCTCATCAGATATCCAATAACAATACCTTTCAACTTGGTTTATCAATTCATCTGCCCCGATTTGTAAACGAATAAACTTTACCGCATTAGGATAATGTTCTAATATATCTTTCTTTTCCAATGGACTTAAACGCAAAAACTCTTTATCATTTGGCATATTACCACGTCGCATATAAGGTAACTTTGAAATCGATTTTGTTGCTTTCTTTACCATATTATCTACACTATCACTTAGAGTTGGAGGTATATAGGAAAGCTGCTTACATTCTACTTCATTATACAATTTCTTCATAGAATTATCACGCTTTCTTACACCTATAATTACAACAGATACACCAGCCACATTTTTAGCATTATTATTCCATTTAAAAACAGAATATGCAAAAAAAATATTCTCAGAATACTTATTTAACATATTATTCCATAAAATACTAACTTGTTCACCCAAAGTTATAGAATTTGTAGAAACAAATGCATAGCTAGCGTCACTATTTGCAACATACTCTGCTCCTTTAAAAAACCAACATGAGATATAATCCAATTTACGATATCCTTTGAATTCTTTTTGATTACCAAAAACAATATCCATATCAGCTTTATGTTCTTCTTCTTGGTTTCTACTCCCCAAATACGGCGGATTTCCAAATACAAACACTTCTTCATCCTTGGTATGTGGGCATACTACCTTCCAATCCATTCTACAGGCATTACCACATTTTATCTGGTTGATATTATGCAAAGGCAAGGCAGCAACATTCACACCGAAATCGGCGTGAAACTTATTATTCATCTGATGCTCGGCAAGCCAAAGCGAAAGCATGGCTACTTCGTGAGGGAAGTCGAGAAGTTCTATTCCAAAGAACTGTTTCAAACGGATGCACGAACCATCGATAAAGTCGAGCATCTGCTCCTGCGTACATTTCTTGCGGAGATGCAGAATATCCATTTCGAGCAAGCGCAACTGCTTATAAGTGATAATCAGGAAATTACCACTACCACAAGCTGGGTCGAAGAACTTCATCTTGCTCATTCTTACCATCAACCTGTTGCAACCTTTGATAATTGGTCGGCACTCGTCAATAAACTGATTTTGAGACAAAGCACTCATATCAAGCAGATTCTTCTTCTGCTCGTAAAACTCTTCCAGTTTTTTATATTCCCCTCTCAAATCATCCATAAAGAGCGGATTGATTACCTTCATGATATTAGGCACACTGGTGTAGTGCATACCTTCCTTGGCACGCACATCAGGATTCACCACCGCCTGAATCATACTACCGAAAATATCAGGATTGATGTCCTTCCAATCCAAGTCGCCACATTCGATGATAATCTTTCTAGCCTTATAACCCATCTTTGGGATAGGAATGTCTGAGGCAAAAAGGCCGCCATTCACGTAAGGAAACTGATTGATTTCCTTGGTAAGTTCTTCCGAACGCTCCTTGTTTGGCACATTCATCACCTGGAATGCCTGACCTAGCATCTCGCCGAGATCGGAACCATCTTCCTTGGTAAATTGCTTGATAAAGTTGGTAAAGAGATTTACGGCAAAGATACCTGTGTCTTCGGCAAAGAAGCAGAAGAGCAGGCGGGTGATGAAGATGTTAAGGTCGTGCAAGTCGTCATCACTATTATATTCGTTATAAGCACGAATCTCATCATGTAGTTTGGCAAGTTTCTCAGCAGCCTTCACATCGGCAGGGTTTTCTGCCGTAGTGTGTACTCGCTCTACGTTCATCAAAGGATAGAAGAAGCCAAAGTCGCTGTGCATCTTGACGAGTTTCTGCTCGTAAGTATCATTCTCACGAGTATCATAAGCAAGGAGGGTTTCACCATCGCTCACCGCAATAATCTTTGGTGCAGCCTTCTTTACCTGAGCATCAGTCTTCAATGCCTCCAACCTGGTGGTAAGATGCAAAGTATCTACAGCCTGATAGCAGAACAAGCCTTTGATAAGCAAGCCATCGAATGTCTTCAAGATACCCTTTCCTTCCTTGTATCTCGACACATCCTTTTCGCTTTTACCAAAAGCCTTCAGTATCTCGTAGCCAACCTCAGAGGCTGGCACCACTTTATTTTTAAACGATTCTAATCGGGATTCGATTTCCTTATAGCTGAGTTGCAGTTTCTTTGCCATAACTTCCGTTGCCGATGGGAGCATAGCAAAGCCTTGCCATCCTATTACTCCACCGATTCCCGAAAGCAGAAACCATCTGATTTAAAAAGATTATTTTGATTCTAGTCCAGCCTCATCGCAAGATAAGGAATAGGATAACTGATTAGCTATCAAAAAGGAAGGCGTAGGGAATCTATCACTCGCATTACCCTTGCCAATTGAGGTCCTCGGACGACCTATGGGAACAAAGATAAGAAGCAATAGAGCCTACGCCTAGCAGGTATATATATGATAGCACAGAGCGTACCCCTCCAGACGAAGGGGCACACCTATGCCATGTGTATATACACAGTGGGTAGACGCCCACTGCTGTCTTCACCTGCTTCCCATTTGAAATTTCCGAGGTTTCAATTGAACAGAAGAAAACGTAGAGAACGTCTTTCTTAATTATGATAGGCCAAGCCATGGATTTTTACCTAGCCAGCGACTCATCGCCAGCCATCCACGGCAAGACAACCGCAAAAGTACGAAAAAGAATTGGGATTTGCAAGAAAATCGGAAAGTTTCTTGCAAATCCCAATAAAATAGTATAAAAACTCATTTTAATTTATTCTTTCCTCTTCACCCAAACCTTGTGGCTTCCTCTTCCAATCGAGCGGATAGGTGATGTCGGGTCTTGGGTTATCTCCTTCAATTCGAGGGAAGCGGCGGTGCGGCTCATATCGTTGATGTAGGCATAATCACCGAGAGTGATAGCTGCGTTCTTTTCCAATACCGATAAGGCACGGGCAATGCGCTCTTTCTTGGAATAGAGTTGCTTGCGGATAACCTTCACGCCACTCATCACTCGTTCCAAATCACAGTCGGTCTCCATCTTTACAGCCTTCACAAACTCAGGAGATGAATTGAAGTTGACGTTCTTCACCCCTACCTTGCGATATTTCATCATGTCGTCATCTGTCTGCATCTCCGTAGGCTTGTCATCCTCAAAACCAAGGGACAAGGAGAAAGTGCCCAAGCCTTCGAGATTCACATTATAACCCATAGAGAGCATACGGACCAACACGTCTTCCACATCTGTCAGAACCGCTTCGATAGTGCCCTGAGAAAGGTCACGATGATAACTCTGCATCTGTTCGACGAATTCCTTTCTGGAAAGCGTGCGATAGGGCACCATCTTGGGATAAACTCTGCGCTTGCCTTCATCACGCATATCACTCATTTCCTGCAATTTGTACTTTGCCATTTCTTTTCCTTTCTTATTTAGATTGTTAGTTTTCTCACTTAATCGGTCCTTCTATATCTGAGAGATATGATCTCTACTAAGTAACAGGATCTTCCTACTTAGGAATAAAAGTATCTCATCCTAAGAGAAATCTCCGTTCAAAGACGTTGAACCGACATTCAAAGTCGTTGAACCGACATTCAAAGTCGTTGAACCGCCGTTCAGAGTCGTTGAACCGACATTCAACGTCTTTGAACGAAGATTTCTATTAGGCAAAGATACAACATTATCAGGAAGAAAACAATAGTTTACCCAAATATCTTCACTTTTCCAGTCATTTTTCTTCATTTTTAGGGTATTTTTCCTTGCTTATCCCAAAGAATTATGCTAACTTTGTGGTCAGATTGCATTTCCGAGTTCAAGGATTGTAATCTTGAAACGGAGGAAAAACGATTGTAAACTTGAAACAAAGAAAAAGACAAAGATAACACAACCCCTATGAGTATGAAGATATTAGCAACCAGCGACTGGCACTTGGGCAACTTGTTTCACGGCAACGACCGACTGCCTGAACACAAGCACTTCCTGCAATGGCTCTTAGTGCAAATCGCTGAACAAAAGCCCGATGCACTCCTCGTTGCAGGAGACATCTTCGACAATGGAAATCCATCGGCAGCAGCACAGACCGTTTATTACGAGTTTCTTGCCGATGCCACCCATCTGTGCCCGAACATGCAGATTATCATCACCGCCGGCAACCACGATTCCGCCAGCCGACTGGAGGCTCCCCGCCCACTCCTTGCCAGACACCATGTAGAAATCAGAGGAAATGTAAGGAAAATCTGGCAGCAGGGAGAAAACGAAGACGATAATAAAACCGGCGGACATTGGCTCTATTCCTACGACGATCTCATCATCCCTGTATCCAATGAGGAAGGAGAAGAAGTCATCATCCTCGCCGTACCTTTCCTTCGGAGTGATGTGGTCCAGAGCGCCTGTTATTCGCAAGGAGTCAACACCTTCCTGAGAGAACTGACTGCTGAAGCACGAAAGAAATACCCGGGCAGAAAGTGCATCATGATGGCCCACATGTACGCCAAGGGTTCGGATATCGCCAAAAAGGATGCGAGCGAGAAAATCATCATCGGCGGACAGGAGGAAGTGGATTTGGAAGGATGGAACGATCATCCTGACTACATGACTTGCGGACACATCCACAAACGGCAACATATCTGGAACACCGACTGGGCAAGATATACGGGAAGTATCCTCCCGATGTCGTTCGCCGAGAAAGACTACATTCACGGCATCGACCTCATCACCATCGGATGTGACAAGGGAGAAAAGGAGAAAATGGAAGCGAAGAAGACAGAAGATGAAATGAAGGAAAATAAAGATGGAATGAAGGAAGAAGAAGAAAAAGAAAAGGAAAACTGCAAAGGCAAGAGCAAGGATATAAAAGTAGAATTCCTGGAATACAAGCCTCAGCACTCCCTTCGCATTCTGCCTGAAAACGAGGAGGAACTCACCATCAAAAAATGGCAGAAACTCATCCATTCAGAACTTTCAGAAAGGATGAATGGCGAACTGAGCGACCATTTCGACTACGTAATGCTGAAGGTGAAACAGGAGAAGCTTTCCAACGATGACATCAAGGAACTGGAGAATCTCGTCAATGAGAAGGATGCCGTACTCTGCAAAATCCAGCGTATCATCCCGCAGTTAGACCTCTCCACCATACAGGGTTCCCAGCAAATCACCAGCATCGAGGACATCGTCAACCGATCGCCACTTGATACTTTGAAGGAGGCCTTTGCCATCAAGCACAACGCTCCGATGAACGAAAGACAGGAGAAAATGTTATCCGATTTATTAACGACATCATCATTATGAAATTCCTACAACTCGAAATACTCAACCTCGCTTCGCTTGACAAACAGGGTGGCGAGGTCATCAACTTTGAAGAAGGTGCCTTAGGCGAGAGCACCATCTTCAGCATCGTAGGTCCGACGGGCAGTGGCAAATCTACCCTACTCGACGCCATCTGCCTTGCCCTCTACAACCGCGCCCCTCGCTACCCAAGAAAGAAAGGCGACAAGAATCAGAACATAGAGATTTTCGGAGAAGCTGATGCTAATGAAAACAACCGGTTAGCTCCTACAGATAGTCGAAACATACTGACACGTGGCAAGAAAGAGGGTTACAGTAAACTCACCTTCCTTGCCAACAACGGCAGTATCTACCGCGCAGAATGGCACGTCAGATTCCAAAGAGTACGCTATGAAAATGCCAAGACTTCTCTCTATAAAATCACAAGAAACGGAGAACAACTGACAGAAGAAATAGCCGACTGGAACGAATTGCCGAACATCATCGGTCTCGACTACGACCAGTTCCTCCGCACCGTGCTCATTGCACAAGGTTCGTTTGCCAACTTCCTGACTGCAAAGGAAAACGAGCGCTACGAACTCCTGGAGAAACTCATCGGATGTGAGGAAACTTATACGAACATCGCTACAGAAATCAAGAAAGCAAAAGACCAGGCGGTGGATGCCTACAACCAGATGGCAGCATCAGTGGAAGCAGTAAAACAGAACCTGCTGAATGACGAAGAACTCGCCCAACTGCAAGAGAAAATCACCCTTTTGGAAAAGGCAGAGAAGGAACTCGACAGCCAATTGAAGGCCATCTCTGAAAACCTGCAATGGTATGAGGAAAACGATAAGCAAACGAAGCAAATAGCTATCTATCAAGCAGATATGGAGCAGGCTGCGAACGCTATCAAAGACATACAAGCCCAGATTATCCGTCTCCAGTTGCACGATGAAGTACAACCAGCCGTCAACCTGTTACAGGAAGTTGAGCGACAGATACAAAGCATCCACAATCAGGAAGAAGAAATCCTGAAATCGGAAGCTGCCATCAAAAGCAAGGAGGTTGGCATCACCGAAAGCGAGCATACTCTCTCCTACCTAAAGGAAGTAGTCAACAAGGCACAGGAGCAACTCGAAAAGGCCATGCCAGTCATCGCTGAAGCAAGGGCGCTAAAAACAAAAATGGAAGCGGCGATGCCGAATCTGAAAGAAAAGAAAGAGGCATTGGAGTTGGCGCAGAAAGAGAATCTAACTGCCCAAAGAGATGAGGAGGAAAACGCCCGAAACATCCAAAAATGGGAAGCAGAAACGGAGAAAGCGAACCTTGCCCTCAAAACGACCAAGGAAGAGATTGCCATGCAGAAACAGGTTCTGCACGAAGCGACGCAAGCAGCAGAACAGGCTTGGGAGACAGAAAAGAGCAAGACTGCCGGACAGAATATAGAGGAACTGCAGACCCAAAAGTCGGCAGCCGAAAAGAAACTGCAGGATGTTCTGCAAGCCATCAAGGTAGTAGCTCATCTCGACTCTGCCACAACAGAAAAGCAGAAGAATGAGGAGCGAATCCACGTCTTGGGCAAGAGAAATGCCAAGATAGATGAGGCGCTGGGCAAATTGTTCATCGAGGCTTTGGAGAAAGAGACCCTAACGCTGAGAAATGCCTATACCCTCATGGTGAGTGAGAAATGGGAGATTCATCGTGCCAACCTGACCGAAGGCAAGCCTTGTCCGCTCTGCGGCAGCACGACCCATCCTTATCATACCGACAACAGACAGTTTGAGGAAGCCACCACGGAACTCTCGCAACTTCTGAAAGCAAAAGAGGATCTGCTGAAACTACAGCAGAAACAGGAGAAGGATCTTTCCGGCGAAAGAAAACAGAACGACGGCGAAGTACAGACGCTCCAGAAACAACAGGAAAAACTCTCGGGTGAAATCGCAACTTACGAAGAGGAATGGAAGGCGCTCATCGCCCAGTATCCAAAGATTCCAAAGGAAGAGGCAGAACTGAAATCGCTCTTGCCTATCTATGAAGACAAGGCGAAAGAAGCAACCGGCAAACTGAGCCTGTTTAACAAGATTCAGAAAGAGATAGAACGGCTGACCCAACTCAAGGACAAGGCTGTAAAGGATGAAGTTGCGTATGAAAGCAAGGCTTCAACAATACTGAATAACGCTCAAGAAAGCACTTCAATCTGCGTTACAAAACTGGCTGAACACAAAGCACTTACCACAAATCTCATTTCACAAGAAAAGAACAAGAAAGAAGCTTACGAGAAAGCTCTTCAAACGTGGAATAACACCAAGAAAGAAATGGAGGAATGGCAGGCGCAATACCAGCAGATTCTGAATGGTGAAGAGCCTGATACTGCTGAACAAAGACTGACTGCAGCTAAGGACGAAGCAACAAAAGCAGCAGATGACCAGAACGAGAATATCAACAAACTGAAGGCAGAACTCGCCAACAGTAAAGGTTCGCATCAAACCATGCTGTCACAGAACAAGACGATGAAAGAGAATCTGCAAGCGAAGGAAAAGGAACTCGACCTTTGGATTGAGGAATATAACAAGCAGCTTGCAGAAAAGAGCATCGAACCAAGCCTTATCGACCGAAATACTATCCGGGAGACGCTTCATTCTGCCGAAGACTGGAATGCCATCCGACGGGAAAAGGACGAAAAGGAGAAAGCCGTAGCCTCAACGACCGCTCTTTACCAGAGCGCAGAAAAGGCGCATCAGCAGCACTTGGAACATCAGCCTGCCAAGTCACGGGATGCTCTCTTAGCCATTCAGCAGGAGTATCAGGAAAGAAGCCAGCGCAACGAACTGATTGCTGCCAACGCCAGGATGCAGAACCACCAGGAAGCAGTGAAGCTGTTGGGTGACAAGGCTGAGGCTCTGAAGCTCGTAACGCAGGAAAAGGACGACTGGACAGCCATCACGGATGCCATCGGAGCAGACGGTAAGACGCTGCGCAAGATAGCTCAATGCTATACGCTCAGTTTTCTGATAGCTCATGCCAACCAGGAAATCAGAAAGTTCAACAGCCGTTACGAACTGCAGCAGGTAAAGCATTCACTGGGCATCCGAGTCATCGACCATGACCGTGCCGACGATATCCGAGACACCACCTCCCTATCAGGTGGCGAAACCTTCATCGTGAGTCTCGGTCTCGCCCTGGGTCTGTCAGCATTGTCCTCCCGTAACATCTCCTTCGAGAATCTGTTCATCGACGAAGGCTTTGGAACCCTCGACCCCGATACCTTAGCCACCGTCATCGATTCCCTCGCCATGCTGCAAAGTTCGCAAGGTAAGAAGGTGGGCGTCATCAGTCATACCGACACGATGAGCGAGCGCATCACCACCCAGATAAGAATTATCAAGAATGGCAACTCCGGCAGCAGCCATATCGAGATCTATCCGTAACAGAACGAAATATCTGACGATAGCAAGTTATGCTCTGAATAACTCCAAACCATTCGAGTTACTTTAGAAAGCACTTGCTATCGTACAGAAATATATGTATATTATAATACGTTTTACACTTTTGGAGTTGGTTTAAGGCTTAGACAAACGTTACGTAAGGCTTAATCCAACTCCAAAAGAGCCTTAAACAAACTTCAAAAGAGCCTTAAACCAAATAACTAAAGTCACAAAACAAATATGCGTTCCTACGGATTCATCTATCCACAGGAACGCATATTCTTTATGATTATCATACGAGATTATCATTCTTTATACAATTCTATATCATCATACGATATTTAAACCTTATTTCCCTCTTTTGGGAAAACCACGGTTGGCTGGAAGGTCTTAGCCTCCTCAAAGTCCATGATGGCATAGGCAATGATGATAACCGTATCACCCACCTGAACCTTGCGGGCAGCAGCACCGTTCAAACAGATGCAACCACTGCCACGCTCACCCTTGATGATGTAGGTTTCCAAGCGTTCGCCATTATTATTATCTACAATCTGAACTTTTTCTCCAGCAATCAGTCCGGCAGCATCCATCAGATCCTCATCGATGGTAATACTTCCCATGTAGTTGAGATTGGCTTCCGTAACAGTCACGCAATGGAGTTTACTCTTCAATACTTCGATTTGCATATCTCGATTCGTTTATCTTTATCAAACTGACTAAATTATATAGAGCTACATAATACTGTTTCTATCGCCAGGATTACCCCTTGTACTTGATATGGTCGATCAGGCGTATAGGGGTCTTTCCACAATACACCGTAATACAACCTACAACATAGGCAGAGTCATCCCATGAAACAACATCCTGCAAGGTATCACCATCCACAATCTCGAAATACTCCACTTCAAGACCATCCACGACATTGATATCCTCAACCACCTTGTCGTGAGTTTCCTTGACAGTATGAGTCTTTGCGAACTCCACACTCGCCTTGAGAGCCTTGAAGATAGAAGGAGCAATAGCACGCTCATCAGCAGAGAGCAAGGTATTTCTACTACTCTTCGCAAGACCATCCTCATCACGAATGATAGGACACTCTACGATTTTGACATCACTACCGATGTACTTGACGAGTTGCTTGATGACTGCAATTTGCTGCCAATCCTTCTCACCGAAATAAGCACGAGTAGGACGAACGATATAGAACAAACGGCTAACTACCTGGCATACGCCATTGAAATGTCCAGGACGCTTAGCGCCCTCCATGACGGTAGAAACCGGTGGAAACTCAAAATGGCGCTCATCAGGGATTGGATACATTTCCTCAACTGATGGAGCAAATACATAATCAGCACCACAAGCCTCAAGAAGCTTGCAGTCAGCATCGAGTGTACGAGGATAGCGATCCAGATCACCCTGATCATTAAACTGAGTAGGATTCAAGAAAACTGATACCACAGTAACACCGTTTTCCTTAACACTACGCTTAACCAAAGAGGCATGACCCTCATGAAGCGCACCCATAGTTGGCACTAAGCCGATTTCCTTTCCCTCCTTGCGAACATCGAAAAGTTCATTCTGGAGGTCAACAATCTTATTGAATACTTTCATCGTTTAAATCTGTTTTCAGGGTGCAAAATAACAACTAATTTCTGAAATAACAAAAAAATATCATAAAAATATGCCTTTTAGGGCATTGATTTCTTTGTTTTCCCTAATTTTTTCGCTAATTTCAACTTTTTTTTGTAACTTTGCACCTAATTCGAGAAGAATAAATTAATAATTATGGCAAAGAAAGTATTATTCATCAATCAGGAGATTAATCCATACGTAGCTGAAAGCCGCATGTCGGTCATGGGAAGAGAGTTGCCTCAGAAAATGCAGGAGGCAAGTTTCGAAATTCGAACATTCATGCCAAAATGGGGCATCATCAATGAGCGACGTGGTCAACTACATGAGGTTATTCGCCTTTCTGGCATGAATCTCATTATCGACGATACGGATCATCCACTGATTATCAAGGTTGCCTCTATTCCGACAACCCGTCAGCAAATCTATTTCATCGACAACGATGATTACTTCAACAACCGCCAAATGGGTGCGGACGAAAATGGCGTGGAATACACTGATAATGGTGAGCGTGCTATTTTCTATGCAAGAGGCGTATTGGAGACTGTCAAGAAACTACGTTGGCAGCCTGATGTAATCGTTTGTCAGGGATGGATGAGTGCTGTGGTACCTCTCTATATCAAAACTGCCTACGCAGAAGAACCTTCATTCGCAAACTCTAAGGTTATCATCTCTCTTTACAACAACGAACTGAAGGGAGAATTAGGCACCAACTTTAAGCAGTGCGTAGATTTCCGCGATGCGAAAGCAGAACTTCTGGATGGTTACAAGAACGACTTTGACTTCGTAGAACTCGGCAAACTGGCCATCGACTATTCAGATGGTGTGGTAGAAGGTGAAGAGGGCGTAAACCCTATCCTTCTGGAATATGCCAAGGAGAAAGAAAAGCCTATGCTGGGATTCACTGGCAACGACTTCGAAGAACCATATACAAACTTCATCAATGAGGTTTGTCCTGATGAAGAATAAAAGTTTATTCTGCAATATTCTGTTCCCTGTAAAGGGGTTTTAAAAAACAAAATTAAAAATGAAGTTTTTCAAATATACAGCATTGATAATGGCAGCCTTTTCCATGGTTGCCTGTGATGACACTACCGACATGATTGGTTCGTCTATCACTAATAATGTGGATAAACTCACCGTTACGGATGCGACATACAATGTAATTACCAATTCATTGGCTGCAGGGTCCGTTTTAAGTAAAACAAATAATGGTATTATTGGTAAAGTAAAGGATCCAGAAACAAAAGCTTATCTGACAGCCGACTATATGGCTCAGTTAGCTCCGCTTTCTTCATTCGACATCGATACTCTAAAATATATCAAGGATGCCAACAATGGTGTACTCAAAGCTGATTCCTGCTTCCTCCTCGTGAGCTATCAGAGCACATACGGAGACACCCTCGCACCGATGAAGGTTACTGCATACGAAATGACCAAAGCGATGCCTGAGGACAGAAATTACTATTCTGATTACGACCCGATGGCTGAAGGATATGTGAGCAAGGACAATTTGCATTCCAGCGCTTCATATACCCTATCCAAATCAAAGGGCTATTTCAAGATTTATTTCAACAAGCCTTTTACGAAAAATGGGGTACACTATGACAACTATGGTACATACATCATGCAGAACTACGAGAAGCATCCAGAATACTTCAAGAGCAATTATGAGTTCATGAAGAATATCTGTCCTGGTTTCTACATCAAGCATGAAGGCGGTATCGGTAACGTAGCTGACATCTGGAATACTGAGCTCCAGTTCTACTGGACCCGAAAGAAGACCGTCAAGGCTTCTGATGGTGTAACAGACAGTACTGTTGTTTCATCCGGTTTCAACCGCTTTGATGGTACAGAAGAGGTCCTTCAGACGAATAGGATCACCAATGACCAGGATAGAATCAACGAATTGGCTACAGATGAAAGTTGCACATACTTGAAGTCTCCTGCGGGCATCTTCACGGAGGTTACTCTCCCTGTAGAAGATATCATCAAAGGTCATGAGAAGGATACGCTGAATACTGCAACGGTTATGTTCCCAAGAATCAACAATGTGGATGAAAACAATGCATATAATTTTGATACTCCACAGACGGTTCTCTTACTGCCTAAAGACAGTTTGAAGTCTTTCTTTGAGAATGGTGACATTATAGACAATAGAACATCCTTCTACGCTACATACAATACCATCAACAAGAACACTTATACGTTCAGCAATATCAGTAACTTGATTACTGCCATGTATAAGAACAAGGGTAAGAGCGAGAATTGGAACAAGGCGGTACTCGTACCTATCACCATTACTACAGTAACAGAGAACTCATCTACCGTTATCAGTAAGATGACACACTGTATGAGTTTGACCTCTACCAGACTGGTAAAGGGAACTGATGTATATGAGACCAAAGATGGCAAGCGTGTTCCCGCAGGACCTATTCAGATCAAAGTCATCTATAGCAAGTTTAAAGAGAATTAATCAAGATGGAAGACAATTTCCTGGAGCGTCATCGGGAGGACTACGAAAAGCGAAAAGCTGCATGGCTTCGCAAGAAAAAACGTTTTCCTGTGATTAAAGGCGGAAGGGCTATTCCTGAGAAACCAGAGGATGAGGCTCTATAAATGACGTAGTTTTAATAAACTCTATCATATTAAAAAGCGAAAGAAATAGGATGAGAATCTTATTTCTTTCGCTTTTTTAATAAGAACATCAACTCATTTCAACTGACAACAGTAAACTTAGCAAACTTCAACAAGAGTTGCTTACGACCAGAATTAACAAATTCTACGGTAGCCTTTGCATTCTCTCCAGAACCTTCTAATTTCACCACAATTCCCACACCAAAACGCTGGTGTTCTATCTTGACTCCTTCCTGTAATCCTCCAAAAGAAGAATTCGTTCCGGAAACAGGTGTATCCTTCCCCATAATCCTGCGAGCAGCATTTACGGCTCTTACAGACTTAAAGTTTCCTTCATTGAGTGACGAAGATTTCGGTTCAGATCTATAACTGTTAGAACGAGAGGCAGATTTCGGTTCAGACTTATAGCCCTGAGAACTGAATGATGGCTTTGGATCCGGCATAAATTGGGATACCACAGATTTCTGTCTACGCTGACCTCTCAGATACTCCGGTTCGTCATCATCCTGCTCCCATCTTGACCTGCGGGTTCTGGAATAATTATCCCGATCCCAGGGCATTCTTCCGCCATAACCACTATCCATTCCACTCGATTCACCTTCAGCCTGAACCAATCGAGAATCAATCTCATCAATGAAACGGCTTGGATTATCAAACTCCATCTTTCCATAGCGGAAACGGTTTTTGGCATTGGTCAGGACACAGCGCTTCTCTGCACGTGTAATAGCCACATAAAGCAGACGACGCTCTTCCTCAAGTTCACGTAAAGAAACTGCAGAAATAGGACTTGGGAAAATATTTTCCTCCAGACCGACAACAAAGACGGTTGGGAATTCCAGACCCTTGGCAGCATGAACAGTCATCAGAGAAACACGGGGAGCATCATCATCTCCCTTACTATCCAGGTCGGTCAACAGGGCTACATCCTGCAGATAATCAGTCAGAAATATCTCTTCTGCCCTATCCTCCTCCTTGCGTTCCTCCACAAATGTCTGCATACCACTCAAGAACTCCTCCAAGTTTTCCTGGCGGGCAATATTGTCTGCATCCTTACCGCCATTAAAGATTTCTGCACTGATACCACTTTCCTTGATAATAGCCTCACCAAGTTCATAGACATCCACCTGATTAGCTCGTTCAATAAAGCTACTGATAAGAAGACGGAATTGATCCAACTTAGTAAGCGTACCCTTGTTGACAGCTAATCCATAATGTTCGGGAGAAGAAATGATTTCCCACAAACTGACCTCCTGGCTGCGGGCACAATCAATCACCTTATTGACAGTAGTAGCCCCAATACCACGAGTAGGATAATTGATGATACGCTTGAAAGCCTCCTCATCATCAGGATTAGCCACCAGACGGAAATAAGCAATGATATCCTTGATTTCCTTGCGCTGATAGAAACTCAATCCACCATAAATCCGGTAAGGGATGCCCTGCTTGCGGAATTCTTCCTCAAAACTACGGCTCTGCGCATTCGTACGGTAAAGGATGGCAAAATCACTATACTCGCAATCATCCATGCGCTTGAATCGCTTGATATCCTTGCTGACGATTAAAGCCTCCTCCTTATCGCTATAGGCAGGCTGGTACAGAAGCTTTTCTCCCTCTGCATTTTCACTGTACACATCCTTAGGAATCTGATTACGATTGTGCTTAATCAGACTGTTTGCGGCATTGACAATAGTTTGGGTAGAGCGGTAGTTCTGTTCCAGCTTGAAAAGTTTGGCATCATCGAAATGGCGTCTGAAATTCAGGATATTATCAATATTAGCACCACGGAAACTATAGATACTCTGCGAATCATCACCCACCGCACAGACACGCTGCTTTTCCTTACAAAGTTGCATCACGATATTCATCTGAACCTGATTGGTATCCTGATACTCATCCACAAGAATGAAATCAAAGCGGTCAGCATATTTCCTTCTGATATCCTCATGATCGCGGAACAACTGGAAGGTAAGGGTAAGCAAATCATCAAAGTCCATTGCGTTAGCCTGCTTACAACGCTGAACATAAGCAGCAAAAATCTTCCCCACCTCAGGCATCTTCTCACGCAAATCACGCTGGAGGAGTTCACCATTGGCAGTATATTCATTCGGTCCCATCAACTGGTTTTTTGCCATCGAAATCTTATGATGTACGGCAGCTGGCTTGTAAATCTTATCATCCAACCCCATCTCTTTGACAATAGCCTTGAGCAAGGAGCGGGAATCGGTCTCGTCATAAATAGTGAAATTATTATTGAAGCCAAGATGAGACGCTTCTGTGCGCAAAATACGTGAAAAGATGCTGTGGAATGTACCCATATACAGATGGGCAGCCAAATCGCCTCCCATCAGTCTATCAATACGTTCCCTCATCTCACGAGCAGCCTTGTTGGTAAAGGTTAAAGCCATGATATTCCAAGGTTTCAATCCCATTTCCAACAGATAAGCAATCTTGTAAGTAAGAACACGTGTTTTACCAGATCCAGCACCGGCAATCACCAGCGAAGGACCGTCTATATATTCCACAGCCTGACGCTGCGCCTCATTCAAGTCGTTCAATAAATCCATAAACTTCAAATATTATAACTATTTACCCTTATAACCACCCACTGCAGTAGAAGGGTCAAAATCCTCACCTTCTTTCGGGAAAGAAGGCACAAAACGCATTTCATGCTCTATCTGGCGTTGGCGCTTCTTCATATAAGCGCTCGGATTCTGGGAATCAAATTTTCTTGGATTAGGAAGCGTTGCCGCTATCAATGCACATTCACTTCTGAAAAGATCAGAAGCCTTTTTATTAAAATGGTATTCGGCCACAGCATCTACGCCATAGATACCATTGCCCATTTCTATACTGTTGAGATAAACCTCCATGATACGTTGCTTACTCCACATCATTTCTATCAGGAAAGTAAAATACACCTCAAAGCCCTTACGGGTCCAAGAGCGACCAGGCCAGAGAAAAACATTCTTGGCAGTCTGCTGACTGATGGTTGAGGCTCCATGAACCTTACCTCCACGGGCATTATTCTTAGCTGCATTCTCGATGGCATTAAAATCAAAACCATGATGCTTCAGAAAACGACCATCCTCGCTGGCCATTACAGCTACAGGCATATGAGGAGAGATTTTGTCCATACTTACCCAATGATGATGCAACGTAATGCTTTCACCATCAGCGACTTGCTGAAAACATCTGATAAACATCAGAGGGGTAAAATAAACCGGTAAGAAACGATATACTACAACAGCAAGAATGGTGGTACTGAAAAACAGCACCACCACCCATCTTAGAATATTTCTGATTCTTTTAAGTATCATTATTTCAATGTTCCGTTATTAGCGGCATTAACCATAGCCTGAGAAGCATAGAGGTAAACCTCTACACGACGGTTCTGAGCACAAGCTGCAGTTGTGTTGACAACTGGGTTAGAAGAGCCCAATCCCTCAACAGTCTTTACCTGATTACGTGTTACACCACAAGAAGAAAGATAGCTATAAACAGCATCAGCACGCTTCTGACTCAAAGGCAAGTTGATACCATCATTACCAGTTGCATCGGTATAACCCTGAATAGCAACCTCACAATCAGTATTGCTCTTCAATACACCAGCAAACTTAGCCAAGTCATTCTTAGCTGCGCTGCTCAATGTAGAACCATTAGTAGGGAAAAGGATACCAGAATCGAAAGTTACCTTGACAGCAGCCAAACCATTGGCATCAGTAACCTGCTCTACCTTGGCATTCTCAACAGCCTTAGCCTGCTGAGCCACTTTATCCATATGCTTACCAATCAAAGTACCAGCACCACCGCCAACTGCTGCACCAATAGCTGCACCAACGAGGGCACCTGTACCACGATGGCTATTGTTCAACAAACCACCTACGATAGCACCGAGGGCTGCACCTGCACCAGAACCTACTGCTGCACCTGTACCAGTCTTAGTCTGACAACTACCCAAAACCAACAGCATAGAAAGTGCTGCAACCGAAAATTTCATCTTTTTCATATTCAAAATCTCCTATATTTTTGTTATTTAATTGCAAAGATAACTCTTTTTTCTCCATTATGGAGCTTTTTCTAATATTTTTTTGTATTTTTGCATGCAAATTTAATGGTATTTGATGAAAAGGGCAAAGGGAAACACCTATTTTGGGTTGGAAAATCCCTATTGTGCACTTTTTCTGAAGATATTTTACTCCTAAGAACGGAGCGAAGATATCTGACTATACCTATATATTATAATATATTTGAAATATTAAAATTTAGAATAATAAAAATGGCTAAGGAACTTAAGAATTTGACCAAGCGTGCTGACAATTACAGTCAGTGGTATAATGACTTGGTAGTAAAAGCTGACCTCGCTGAGTTGTCACCTGTACGTGGTTGTATGATTATCAAACCATATGGTTACGCTATCTGGGAGAAGATGCAGCAGCAGCTCGACAAGATGTTTAAGCAGACAGGTGTACAGAACGCATACTTCCCTCTCCTCATTCCGAAGAGTTTCTTCTCTCGTGAGGCTGAGCACGTAGCAGGTTTCGCCAAGGAGTGTGCCGTAGTTACTCACTATCGCCTCCGTTCTACTGAGGATGGTACTGAGGTAGAGGTAGATCCTAATGCAAAGCTCGATGAGGAATTGATTATCCGCCCTACATCAGAGACTATTATCTGGAACACATACAAGAACTGGATTCATTCTTGGCGCGACCTCCCTATCCTCTGCAACCAGTGGTGTAACGTGATGCGTTGGGAGATGCGTACTCGTCCTTTCCTCCGTACATCGGAGTTCCTTTGGCAGGAGGGTCATACCGCTCATGCTACTAAGGAAGAGGCAGAGGCAAAGGCTCAGGAGATGCTGAAGGTTTATGCTGAGTTTGCAGAAAACTACATGGGTGTTCCAGTTTTACAGGGTGTAAAGTCTGAGACTGAGCGTTTCGCTGGTGCATTGAACACATATACCATTGAGGCTATGATGCAGGATGGCAAGGCTCTCCAGAGCGGTACTTCCCACTTCTTGGGTCAGAACTTCGCCAAGAGCTTCGATGTTACTTATTTGAACAAGGAAAATAAGCCTGAGTATGTATGGGCTACTTCTTGGGGTGTTTCTACCCGACTGATGGGTGCCCTCATCATGGTTCATAGCGACGATAATGGTTTGGTATTGCCTCCAAAGTTAGCTCCTATCCAGGTGGTTATCATCCCTATCAACAAGGGCGAGGAGCAGTTGGCTCAGATTACAGCTAAGTTGCAGCCTGTTATCGACCAACTCCGCGAGCTGGGCATCTCAGTGAAATATGATGACAATACTGCTAAGCGTCCAGGATTCAAGTTTGCTGACTACGAGTTGAAGGGTGTTCCTGTGCGTCTCGCTATGGGTGGTCGTGACTTGGAGAACAATACCATCGAGATTATGCGCCGTGATACACTCGAGAAGGAGAATGTAAGCTTCGATGGTATCGTAGAGCGCGTAAAGGATATGCTGGAAGACATTCAGAAAAACATCTTCGAAAAGGCTCGTGCTTATCGTGATGCTCACGTTTATGAGTGCGACAACTACGAGGAGTTCAAGGAGCGCGTGAAGAATGGCGGTTTCTTCCTCTGCCACTGGGATGGTACAGCCGAGACCGAGGCAAAGATCAAGGAGGAAACACAGGCTACTATCCGCTGCGTGCCTTTCGCTTATGAGCAAACACCTGGTGTGGATATGGTAAGCGGCAAGCCTGCTGTGGCTCGTGTCATCATCGCAAGAAGCTACTAAAAAGTAGATTCCAACCATGCATAGATTTCTATAATAAATAAAATAGAGATTCTATCCTATCGAATCCTATAAATAATAAAAGGTGAATGAGAATAATTCTCATTCACCTTTTATTATTTACTAAAGTTTCCCACCCTTGTTTATAGGGCATTTTTGA